>JAUNQK010000113.1:344-1643 GCA_030536235.1 Bacillota bacterium | reverse complement strand
TATTCTTTGTGGACAAGTTAATACAGGTGTTGCTCTTACAAATGGAGTTGGTAATAATAAGAAATGCAATATACCAAATATTATGACAACAGATGGCCCTGGAGGAATAAGAATAAATGAAACCGCTAAAACAAAAGCTACTTCTTGGCCAATTGCAACTTGTCTTGCTTGTACTTGGGACTGCACGTTAGTTGAGCAAGTAGGAAAAGAAATTGCTCTTGAAGCAAAGGAGAATAACTTAGGAATATGGTTAGCACCTGCTTGTAATATCCACCGTAGTCCATTATGTGGAAGAAATTTTGAATATTTCTCTGAAGATCCATATCTTACTGGTATGTTAGGGTCTTCAATTGTTAATGGTGCGCAAAGTGAACATATAGCAGCAACACCAAAACATTTTGCTGCTAATAATAAAGAAACAAATCGAAAAGCTTCAGATTCTATTGTTTCTGAAAGAGCATTACGCGAAATATATTTAAAACAATTTGAAATGATTGTTAAAAAATCTAAACCATATTTAATTATGTCTTCTTATAATAAAATTAATGGAATTCCTTCTTCTGAAAATACTGAACTTTTAACAGGAATCCTTCGTGATGAGTGGGGATTTGACGGACCCGTTACTACAGATTGGTGGACTTTAAATGAACACTATTTAGAAGTTAAAGCTGGTAATGATTTAAAAATGGCTATAGGTTACCCAGATAGACTAAAAGAAGCGTATGATAAGGGATTATTAAGTGATGATGAAATTAATATATCAGTAAAAAGAATTCTTTTAATGATTTTAAAAATTGAATCAAAATAATAATTATCTTTGATATTTTATAGAGTTTTTTGAGAAAATCTTTGTATATTCTTTAATAGGCAATTTTGGAGTTCTATCTATTTTTAATAATCCATTAACTTCTTGCATAACATCAGTTAATTGAGTGTAACAGTATCCACATAAATAATCTAAAGATAGTATTGAGTTAATTTGTTTTTCAATCTTATCTTTATAATCTTTTTCATCTTTTGCGTCGCTATTATATCCCCAAGCATCACTATCTTTATTATTTAAAGCTATTCCACCGAATTCACTTATAATGACTGGTTTATTATCAAGTGGTTTAATTGTTTCTAATGGTCTATTGAACATTCCAAGTTTGCTTATTGCATCAAAGTCTTCATATTGCTTAGCAAATTTTTCCGGATCTGCAAAATATTGATGAAAACCATAGATATCACTAATGCATGAGAATTCCCAACCATCATTTGTAGATATTAGACGTGAATTATCGATAGTTTTTGTTAATT
>JAUNQK010000113.1:0-334 GCA_030536235.1 Bacillota bacterium | reverse complement strand
TATATTGTGTTTGCAAATTCAATTTGGCTTTCGTCATTATATATTTTTCTAACACCCCATGATTCATTGATAGGGACATAAGTAATGATTGATGGGTGGTTAATATTTTGTAATACTATTTCTTTCCATTGTTTAAGATTTCTTTCAACTGATATTAAATTAAAATCATATGAACTTGGCATCTCAAGCCAAACAAGTAATCCCATTTTATCTGCGTGGTAATAGAATAGGGGATCTTCACATTTTTGGTGCATACGTACACCATTGAATCCCATTTCTTTTATTAATTGTAAATCTTTTATTAAATCTTCTTCGCTTGTTGGAGTAGTAAGTG
>JAUNQK010000112.1 GCA_030536235.1 Bacillota bacterium | reverse complement strand
TTACCAGCAGCAAGTAATGCATTAGCTTGTGCAAAGAATACGTTTTCAGGTTCTTTAGCAGACTTGAATGGGATTGGACCGAATTGTTCAGCCATCATCTTAGTACCTTCATCAGAAGTTACAACCCATTTCATGAAATCTAAAGTAGCTTGTTTGTCAGCATCACTAGCTAAATTGTTAATAGCCCAGTGAGCTTCTGTACCAGAACATAAACCAGCTTTTTCTTCACCAGCATGTCCACAGTAGATAGGAATCATTTGAAGATCATCAGCTTTCATTCCATAAGTTTCACCAGTTAAAGCAGAATATTCCCAAGAACCATTTTGATAGAATACAGCTTTACCAGTTCCAAATTCAGCTTCAGCTTCATCACCAGCAGTGTTGTTAGCAACTGGATCTGTAGCAGAGTTGTTTAAATAAAGATCCCAAATGTTTTTGAATTCATTTAAGTAAGTTCCCTTAATCTCTTGCTTAGAGTTTACACCTTCATAGTGTAAAGGAAGAGTGATTAAGTGTCCTGAGAATCTCCAAGAAGAAGAATCAGCAAGACCAGCATTAGTGAATGCATCGAATCCTAAAGTCTTAGCATTCTTATGAATTTCTTCAGCAATAGCTTTTAAAGATGCGAAATCTTTAATTTCACTAACGTCATGACCAGCTTCTTTTAATAAAGCTTTGTTAACGATGATACCGAAACATTCGTAGCAATAACCAATACCTAATGTTTTGCCATCTTTAACTAGGTCGAAATCATGTGTAGTCATCTCGTTAAATACATCAGTACCAGCAAGATCTTCACAATAATCTCCATAAGTAGCAACTGCTCCATCGTTTGTTAATTGGAACATTGTTAACTCTTGAGTAGCTTTACCTAATTCATTTTGTAAAGCAGTGTCATAAGTTCCTGATGCAGCTGTAACAACTTTAACTTCTACACCAGTTTTCTCAGTGTAAGTTTTTGCTAAAGCTTGCCATGCTTCATCAGCTTCTGGTTTAAAGTTTAAATAATAAACTTTACCTGTGCCTGTAGCACTTGTGTTTTCATTTGTTGATCCTTGGCATCCAGCTAAGCTTAATACCATTAATACAGCAAGTAAAACAGCAAATAATTTTTTCATTTTTTCTCCTTTTCTTGATAGACATAATCTACCTGTACAATAATTTTATAATAAAAGAGCCACTATGTGGCTCTTTTTGTACAATAATAAACAACATTTATATATTAATTAATACCAGTATTTAATACCTCGTGTCTTGGAGTTTGTTCAGCAACGATTTTTAATTCTTTCCATTGAATCTTTTCTGGTGAATCTGATTCTTTTTGCATTTCATAAGGACGAACATATTGGAATAAATACATACCTTTAAAACTTCTCTCTGGATTTAATCCTTTAGAACTTCTATCTTGATATAATTCTTCTCCAGCAACATATACGTGAGGGTTCTTAACAAGGTCACCTGTTGAACCACGTGTCATTAAATTATTTGCTTTAGTAGCAATTAATATTTCATCATAAGATGCCGCTCTTGCTTCACCGGTAAATGCATCTGAATAAGAGCTATCAAAAAGGAAGTAAGAGGAACGATCTTCGATCGCCATTCTACCTGAATAATTCTTGCTGTTTTCGATAATATATATGAATCTATCTGATCTTGACTCTTTTCCAACT
>JAUNQK010000050.1 GCA_030536235.1 Bacillota bacterium | reverse complement strand
ACTTAATTTTCTCTATGACTCAATTTCTTCACTATGATGTTTTCAAGGTTCATGTGCATGTCGCTGTTCGCAACGTGCCTTATTATTATAGGGGTATAAGGGGCTAAAGTCAACAATTTTTTTAACTTTTTTTTATCTTTTTTTTGACTAAAATCGAAATAAAAAAGCCCCCATATATTGGGGGCTTTAGACGTTTTATCCACTATTTTTTAAGCAGTGATGCAGCCTCTTCATCGAGATAAATCTCTACGAATGGATGAAGCTGAAGTATGCTTGCCGGGCACTTTGTTGTAACTGGGCCTTCAATGAATTCCTTAACAATCTTTGCCTTGCTCTTGCCTGTTGCAATAAGAATAATAGAACGCGCATTCATAACTGTTTTAATTCCCATTGTTACAGCATGAGTAGGAACCTCATCAATTGACTTAAAGAATCTGCTGTTAACTTCTCTTGTATTTTGTTCAAGTTTAACAACGTGTGTTAAGCTATCAAATTTTGTACCAGGTTCGTTGAATCCGATATGACCATCAACACCAATTCCAAGAAGCTGAAGATCAACACCACCGGCAGCTTTAATCATATCATCATATTTTGATGGATTCTTTGTATCAATTCCGGAAGGAACAAAAGTATTATTAATATCGATATCAATATGCTTAAAGAGCTGATTATTCATGAAGTAGCGATAGCTTTGATTATGAGTTCCATCGAGCCCAACATACTCATCAAGGTTAAAGCTCTTAACATTTTTAAAGCTAACGTTTCCTGCTTTGCATTGCTTAGCAAGTTCTTTATAAAGTGGAATAGGAGTTGAACCTGTTGCACCACCAATAATTGCATTTGGCTTTGTGTTAATTAATTGCACATATCTTTGTGCTGCCATTTTAGCGATTTCTTTTTCTGAAGCGATATAAACTTTCATATTGTGCCTCTCTATTTCTTTTCAACTATAGTATTTGAATCTTTAACAATACAATTATTTGGAATAACACCTCTTACTGCGGTTACCGGGTAAACATTTGAGTGCGAACCAACTACTGTTCCCGGGTTAAGAACTGCGTTGCAGCCAATTTCAGCATAATCACCTAATATTGCGCCGAACTTTCTTCTTCCCGTTTCAATATCTTCATCGCCATGAACAACAACATTTTTTCTATCTGCTTTAACATTGCTTGTAATAGAACCTGCGCCCATGTGTGCATGCCAACCAAGAACACTATCGCCTACATAATTATAATGCGGAGTTTCAACATCATCAAAAAGAATAACATTTTTTAGTTCAACAGAATTACCAACTGTTGCGCCCTTTCCAACGATGGCGGATTCTCTAATGAATGCACAGTGACGAACCGTTGCATTATGATCGATAATGCAAGGGGCCCCTATATAGGCACTCTCAAATACATTCGCATCCTTAGCAACCCACACGCCTTCCTTTGGATTATCAAATTCATCCTTTGGAAGAGTTGGGCCAATCTTTAAAATATAATCTTTAATTTCAGAAAGTACTTCCCACGCATATGTTTTGCCTTCAAATAAAGGCGCTGCAATAGTATGGGTAAGGTCAAGCATTTCATTAATTGTTTGCACTTTTCTATCCATTATTTAATCCTTACCAATTTCCCTGCTTCTTTAATTGCAGCAATCATTGAATCAACAGCCTCTTCTGCTGCTTCTTTTGTTGTTGCTTCAGCCATTACTCTAAGCACTGGTTCTGTGCCGGAAGCTCTAAGAAGAACTCTGCCATCGCTGCCAAGCTTTTCTTCAGCAGCTTTTACAGCAGCATTAACGATAGCATCAGATAAAGCTTCTTCTTTATCAGTTACAACAACATTCTTAAGAACCTGAGGATACATCACGATACCCTCTGTAAGCTTTGACAAAGTAGTCTTTTGTTCGACAATGCATTGCATAAGCTTAATTGCAGTAATCATTCCATCGCCGGTTGTAGCATACTTTCTAAATATGATATGGCCGGATTGTTCGCCACCAATAAAGTGATCATTTTCTGCCATATTTTCATAAACATATTTATCACCTACTGCAGTCTTTTCATATCCAATGCCAAGCTCGTCTAAAGCTTTATAAAGACCAAAGTTAGACATAACAGTTGTAACAACTTTTGAATCGCCAAGCACGCCAAGTTTTTGCATATACTTAGCGCAAACATACATAATCATATCGCCATTGATTTCATTTCCGTTTTCATCAACAGCAAGACATCTGTCGGCATCTCCATCAAATGCAAAGCCAACATGTAAATGATTCTCGCGAACAAATTTCTTTAAACCTTCAATATGTGTTGACCCACAATCAAGATTTACATTAAGACCATTTGGCTGATTATTAATAACAAATGTTTGCGCACCAAGCGCATTAAAAACATTTTGCGCAATCTGCCACGTGCTTCCGTTAGAGCAATCAAGGCCAACTCTATATCCTTTATAAGAGCATGTTGCAAGAGTCATCAGATAACCAATGTAGCGATTTCTTCCGGCGGAATAATCAATTACACTTCCGATATCTTCGCCAACTGCAAATGGAACCTGCCAATTTTCGCCCTTAAAACCAAGTGGCTTATATTCACCATCAAGATACTTTTCAATGTCGTCAATTACAGCATCCTGCATCTTTTCGCCAGAGCTATTAATCAGCTTAATGCCGTTATCCTGGAAAGGATTGTGGCTTGCAGAAATCATAACTCCGCAATCGAAGTTTTCTGTGCGAGCGCAATAAGCAACTGATGGTGTTGAAGTTACATGAAGAAGATATACATCTGCCCCTGCTGAAGCAAGGCCGGCAGAAAGAGCATCTTCAAACATATAGCTTGAACGTCTTGTATCTTTGCCCATAACAATTCGAGCTTTATAGTCTTTTGATCTTCCAAACTCAGGGTTCTTTGCATAATACCATCCTAAGAAAAGCCCAATCTTAAATGCATGTTCAGAAGTTAAATCGACATTTGATTCTCCTCTGAAACCGTCTGTTCCGAAATACTTTCCCATGAGCAAACCTCCATTAATATACAAAAATCATAACATTTTTTGTAAGTGCGCTCAATACATTTTTTGTAATTTAGACATTGTTAATATTTGGTAGCATAGATTTAAAAAAAAGACAGTTGTCATTGCGAGGCCCAACGGGCCGAAGCAATCTACTTAGATTGCTTCGCTACGCTCGCAATGACAACTGCACTAATTCTTAGTTTTTAGAAAGTTTTATCTTAAGTTTTACCTGCTTTAGGTCGTTTTCAATGATTACATCTTCAAATTCCGGAATTTCAATTGATGCAATTCCAACCTCATGGCTTCCTTCGGCAAGGTTTGCCAAGTCTACATAGATATCAACCGAGCTTTCATCAAAAGCATTAGCTTCATCAGTATAAACGCTGAAGGTTAATTCCAGGCCTTCCGGCATATTTATGTTCATATCGGCAGTAGCATTAACGAAAACAATATCGCCCGCCGTGAATGTCAAATGCTTTTCCGACCTGCCTTTTATCTCGTAATCGGCCGTTAAGTTCCTTGAGTTATGTGCCAATTCAATACCCTCTGGGAGGGCAAATTCTAATGGAATTGAGCACGTTTCAGTGATTTGCGTCTTATCTATCGGTGAAGTTTGAATCTGCCAAATATCGGCTAATAACAAGCTTGGGCCTTTAATTACTACTGATGAAGGAACGATTTCTGAAAGCAGACTTACGTGGTCGTTCAGTTCTCCCTCAACAGGAACATTAAGAGCAACTTCTTTTAAATTGTATAAAACAGCCTTGATATTTACCTGTTCTTGAGATAATTTAACGCCAATTACCTTATTGCCTTCTGCATCGATTGGAACAACATTAATTGACTGAGTTGATACTTCGTCGGTATTTAAAGCCGCAGCATCAATTGTTGCCTGAACGCTGGTTACTTTTTCTACTAAGCTTTGAGCACCGCTGACAACAATTGTCTTAGTACCTGCTTCGATAGCACCAAGCTCTTGCTGTTCTGGCAAATTAGCTGTAAATATCTTAAGATCTTTTTCACTGCTTACTGCAGAATCTACATAAACCTGAATATTCTGAGTTCTTACCTCGTTAACTGTGATATTATCTGGGGCTGTAACACTAACAGTAATGTAGTTTTGTCCAATATGTAACCCCGACAAATCAGCTGTGGCAATTAAATCGGTGGTTGCAACAGCCTTAACATCAGATCTGCTTCCGCCAACAACTACATCAACTGTATATTCACCAGAACCGGCAATGGCAAGGCCTGCACTTTCCATAGATTCAACATTAACGAGTTGAACCGGAACGGCTCTGATTGTATTTGTAGCTATAGGGTCGAGCACGCTAATAACGTAAGCCCAAATAGCAATTCCGGCTAAAATAGCGATAATCTTATCTAAAGCTTTACTTCTCATCGTTTTCGCCCTCCTTTGCCTTCTTAAAAATCGGAGCAAATATACGGCGTCCATTTGAGCCCTCGGTCTTTTGCATATAATGTGCAAGTAAAGTCTTTTCTACGGCCTTCACATCGAGGAATCTTGAGATCTTTCCATCTTCAACCATAGAAATGATTCCGGTTTCTTCGGAAACAACAAATACCAAAGCATCAGATTGCTCGGTAATTCCGATAGCTGCTCTATGGCGAGTACCTAAGTCTTTACTTAAATTAGGGTTTTCTGTTAATGGAAGCATGCAGGCTGCGGCATAGACCCTGTCATCTCTAATGATTACAGCGCCATCATGAAGTGGAGAGCCTACATAGAAAATGTTTTCAAGAAGCTGTTCGCTAATTTGAGCATCAAGAATAGTGCCACTTTCGGCAATATCTGAAAGAGCTGTCTGTCTTTCCATAACAATAAGGGCCCCTTCTGAAATTGATGCAAAATATGCAATAGATTTAGCAATGGCATCTGCAACTGCCGTTGGAGAACTTGCGCTGTTTCCCTCTTTTATCTTTTTAAGATTCAAGGTTTCACGGCCAATATATTCCAAGCCTCTGCGAAGTTCAGGCTGAAATACAATGATAAGCGCAATTAAACCAATGCTAAGCACCTGCTTGAGTATCCAGTTGAGTGCATATAAATGAAACACACCAGACAAAATGAATATCAGAATCAAGAAAAGAATACCCTTGGCCAGCTGTTCGGCACGAGAGCTTCGAATAAATCCTAATAATTTATAAACAATGTAGGAGATAATAGCAATATCAATAATATCGGTAAAACTAATACCTGCTACTAAAGAATTAATGTATTGCATTTCCTTCCTTTCAATAAAAAGTAAACAAAATATCACTTTATTTTACATTACTGGAATAAAAAAAGCGAGCCACAAGGCTCGCTTTGTAAACAATTTGTTATTCAGTTTCGAGAAGACCATATGTGCCTTCGTCTGCACGTTTATAAACGATGCAAACCTTGCCGGATTCACCATCTCTAAATACGAAGAAATTGTGCTCAAGAAGTTCCATCTGAAGGATAGCTTCGTCTGGAGTCATTGGGCTTAATTCGAACTTCTTAGTTCTTACAATGCCAATTGGCTCATCACTTGCTGTTGCAGCTTCAGGGATTTCCTCAAAGAAAATATCTTTCTGATCATGATGCTTATTTACAAGCTTTGTCTTATATTTAGACATCTGCTTAGACAACTTATCAATCACCTTGTCGAGGCAGAAGTAAATATCATTGCTTGCTTCTTCAGCTCTAAAGATCATTCCGGCAGCAAAAATTGTTGCCTCGAGCTTGCATAAGCCACTCTTTACTTCGCTGCACATAATCTTAGCTTCAACAGTATTATTAAAATACTTATCTAGCTTATTCAGCTTATTTTCAATAGTAGCTTTAAGCTTGTCATTAGGATTAAAATTCTTACTTGTTATTGTAACTCTCATAAGGAATCCTCCTTCCATATGTTCTTAATTAATTATACCACATATTTGGCTATTTTCCTTTATAATCGACAGCAGCAAAAGTAAGAACTGTTATTGATCTTGCCCCTGCTTTCTTAAGCGCACTGGCACAAATATCGGCTGTAGTCCCGGTCGTAATAACATCATCCACTAAAACCAGGTCTTTTCCCTTAATTTTCCCTTTATTTTCCGGAGTTACCACAATGCTGTCTCTTATACTCTGCCTTCTGCCATCGCCGGTTAAGCTTCGCATAGAAACTGTTGGCTTAATCTTTAAAAGAGCATCTTTCAAAAAAATAGAGCCGCAAGCCTTAGAAGCATAAATAGCTAATAGCTCAGCCTGATTATAACCTCTTTCCTCTTGCCTTTCTTTATGCATAGGCACAGCGACAAAATATGCGCCGGCCTCACCATATAATTCTCCCATTAACTGCCCGATTGGTTTTGCAATATAAGGTTTATTCTGAAACTTAAGCTTATGGATTATAGTTTGTGCATGAACATCATAATTCACAAGGCTAAGCACCTTGTCAAAACAAAACTCATTGATCTTTGCATCAAAAGGGTTCTTGCTATACCAAAGCATTTCTTCAATACATTTGTCACATAAAGCGTGCTCTCTTCCTACCGGAAGCATATCATTGCAACAAACGCAGTAAATATTTCTTGGGTAAACAAAATTAATTACATCACTTAGTTTCATTGTCAAAATCCCACAATCTGTTTAATCTAATTGCAAGGCCCGAGTTTCTACCTTGAATAGTATTATTATCGATCATGGCATTTGTAACGTTAGGGTTGCCTACAAGTACAACCATTTGCTTCGCACGGGTTACTGCTGTGTAAAGCAAATTTCTAGTTGCAAGCATTGATGGGAATCTCGTTTGCGGCATAATCACAATCGGAAATTCCGAGCCTTGGCTTTTGTGAACCGTCATAGCAAAAGCCGTTTCTATTTCATCTAAATTAGAATAATCATAAGTAACAAGCTTATCAGAATCAAATAATACAGAAACTGTTCCGGCATCATTATCAACAGATTTGATTATTCCTAAATCTCCATTGAAAACTCCTCTTCTTGTTTCAAAATCTTTTAAATCTTTCCACTCAAGATCGTAATCATTTTTATTCTGCA
>JAUNQK010000049.1 GCA_030536235.1 Bacillota bacterium | reverse complement strand
GGTATGTATGTTTCTTTAGAAGTCAAATTAAAATTCGGAACTTCTATTAATGAATTTTCTACAAATATTTTATCTTCAATTGCTAATAGAGTAGAGAATAATCTTGAATTACCAGTATATAAGATTAGATTATTAATCTCCGGAGTTTATTCTAAGAAAGTTGCTCGCAGAAATATCTTAATTGAGTATGACAATAAATCTGAAATCAAGTATTACGGAAATTAAAGGTTTTGGCCCAAAGAAAGCCGAGGCGTTTGGTCGTCTTGGTATTTTTTGCGTTGAAGATTTTTTAAAATATTATCCAAGAGATTATGAAGATTTAAGAAATAAAAAAAATATAAAGCAACTTGTTAATGATGAAAAAGCAGTTGTTGAAGCTGTACTTGTTTTAAATAAACTTGGAAGAGGTTATGGTCGTAAAAGAACACTTCATTTAGTTGTCGAAGATAAAACCGGACGTATGGAAGTTCTTTTCTTTATGGCCGGATTCTTATATAAAACATTTAAAGTTGGTTCAGTTTATAGATTCTTCGGTAAAGTAAAAGTAGAAAATGGTCGCACTACAATGTTCCACCCAAGCTATGCTTTAGCTGAAGAAGATTCTGAATCTGGAATTTTTCCAATTTATCCTTTAACTAAAGGCATAACACAAAAAGATTTTAGAAATGGAATTAAAGTTGCTTTAAATTTATTAAATGAATTTGAAGAAGACCTTCCAATTAGCGTTATAAATAAAGCTAATTTATGTCCAATAGAATTTGCTTTAAAAAATATTCATTTCCCAGAGAATGAAGATTCTTATCAAGCTGCAAGATACAGATTTATATTTGAAGAATTATTTGATTTAAGAACTGCATTAAAACTATCAGCTAATAGATTTGGATCTGGAAGAGAGGGTATTAGTTATGCAGAAGGTTCGTATAATGAATTTATTAATTCCTTATCATATAAACTAACTAATGCACAATATAAAGCTTTAGAAGAAATAAATAAAAATATGAATTCTGCTAAAGCTATGAACAGACTTCTTCAAGGAGATGTTGGTTCGGGCAAAACAGTTATTGCTGAAGCAGCAATGTATAAAGCTGTTAAGGCTGGTTATCAAGCAGCTTTTATGGCACCAACCGAAATCTTAGCAAAACAGCATTACCAGACTTTGCAGGAATTGGGCCTTCATATTGATTTACTAACATCTTCAGTTGCTACTAAAGAAAAGAAAAAAATATTATCAAGAATTAAAAACGGAGAAACAGATATAATTGTTGGAACAAATGCAATTATTTCAGATACAGTTGAATTTAATAATCTTGGTTTAGTTATTACGGACGAACAACATAGATTTGGTGTTAACCAAAGAAAGAAACTTGTTGCAAAAGCTTTAAACCCAGATGTTTTAGTAATGACTGCAACTCCAATTCCAAGAACTTTAGCCGTAGTTCTTTATTCCGATTTAGATGTTTCTGTTATTGATGAACTTCCACCTGGAAGAAAAGAAATAATTACAAAAAAAATTGATAGAAAAGATGCATATAAATTACTTGTTTCTGAGATAGAAACAGGAAGACAAGCATATATTGTTGCACCTTTTATTGAAGATTCCGAATCTATTGTTGGAAATTCCGCAGAAAGCTTATATGAAGAGTTTACAAAGAGTTATAGCAATATAAGCTGTGCACTTTTACATGGTGAACTTAAACAAGCTGAAAAAGATCTAATTATGCAGCAGTTTGCAAGTGGTGAAATCTCTGTTTTAATTTCAACTGTTGTAATTGAAGTTGGAATTAATGTACCAAATGCAACAATTATGCTTATTGAAAATTCGGAAAGATTTGGTTTAGCTCAAATGCATCAGCTAAGAGGTCGAGTTGGAAGAGGGGAATTTCAGTCATATTGCCTATTAATTTTAGGCGAAGAATCTGAAATTGCGGTAGAAAGAGCAAAAATATTATGTTCAAGTAGCAGTGGGTTTGATATTGCCGAAAAGGATTTAGAGCTTAGAGGGCCAGGTGAGATTTTTGGCTATAGACAGCACGGATTACCACAATTAAAGCTTGCAGACCCAGTAAAACATATGAAAATCGTTAATATTGCAAGCAATTTAGCCGATGAATTGCTTGAAAATGACCCCGATTTAAGCTTAAAAGAAAATGAAAAATTTGGAAATAGAATTAAAACAGAATTTAATGACAGCACAGTTCTTGTGTTATAATATAGTTTATGAGAATTATTACTGGTGAATATAGAGGAAGAAAACTTCAAACTCCAAGGAATTATGATGTAAGGCCAACAACAGATAAGGTTAAAGAAGCAATTTTTAATCTTTTAATTCCTTATTTAAGGGAAGATATTGTTGTGCTCGATCTTTTTTCCGGAACAGGCAACCTAGGCCTTGAAGCCTTATCAAGGTGTGCTAAGAAATGTTATTGCAGCTGTCCTTGATGAAGAAGGTTCCATTTTAATAAAAGAAAATATTAAAGCTTGTAATGCTGAGGATAAATCTGTTGTTTTGGCCGGAGATTATCGTCAAAATATCAACAGAGTGTATGACAAGCTTGATATTGTTTTTCTTGACCCACCTTATGCAGAAAATTATTATTTAACTGCTTTGTCTGAATTGAAAAAGACTGGCAAACTCAATGAAGGGGCATGTATTGTTTGTGAACATGCTGAAAAAAATGAGTTACCAGATGAATATGAAGGCTTTAAAAAAGTCAAAGATAAAAAATACGGAAGTATAGGAGTAAGCATTTATGAGTAAAGCTGTTTTTACTGGCTCTTTTGATCCTGTACATCTTGGGCATCTTGATATTATTAAAAGATCTGCCAATATGTATGATGAAATTACCGTTGCTGTCACTGTTAACTTAGATAAGAAATCTATGTTCGACTTTGATACACGAGTAGAAATGATTAAAGAAGCTTGCAAAGATATCAAGAATATCAAAGTTGAAGCTTGTGAAGGTTTAAGAGCTGACTATGTTAATAAAAATCAATTTGATGTAGAAGTCAAAAGCCTTAGAAATTCAACTGATTTTAATTATGAACTTCCGCTTGCCCAAATGCATGCTAAGTTATATAAAAATACAGAAACAGTATTCTTAATGACTGATCCGGCTTACTCTTATATAAGTTCGAATCAAGTTAGACAAGTTTTTTCACTGGGTGGCGATGTTTCAATGATGGTACATCCAACTACCTTAAGTATTATGAATAAGAAAGGGAAATAATTATGAAAGTATTGGAACTTTTAGATGAATTAGATGAAATCATCGAAGTGGCAAGTGGTGTTCCTCTTGTAAAAAAAGTTATGGTAGACCCAGATGAAGTTTCAGACATTGTAAATGAAATTCGTCAAGATCTTCCTGATGAAATTCAGCAAGCTCAGTGGATTAAAAACGAAAGACAAAGGATTCTGGACGAAGCAAAAGCTGAATATGAAAAGATCATTTCAGAAGCTCAAGAAAAAGCTAATAGATTAGTTGATAGCGATGAAATTACTATCACCGCTAAAGCCAAAGCTGATGAAATTCTTCGCAATGCAAGAGAAAATGCACAGCTTATGAAAATGAATATTTTAGATTATACAGATAATATGCTTTATAATCTTCAGGAAAAAGTTGATCAGCTTTACGCTACATACTTTACTGATATGTATGATAATCTTCAAGGAACATTTGAGAAGATTAACACAAATATTTCTTCAGCAAGAAACGAAGTTAAAGATTCTATTATTAAAGCTCAAGCTGAAAAGGAAAACAGATAATGAAAAATGTCGGTGTAATTGCCGAGTTTAACCCATTTCATAATGGTCACAAGTATTTATTCGATGCCATCCGTGATGAATTAAATCCGGACGGCATTGTTTGCGTTATGAGTGGTGATTTTGTTCAAAGAGGTTATCCGGCTATAACAGATAAATGGACAAGAGCTCGCGCAGCAATAGCAGTAGGTGCTGATTTAGTTATTGAACTTCCAACAGTCTTTTCTTTAAGTTCTGCACAAGATTTTGCTTATGGTGGAATTAAAATTTTAGAAGGGCTTGGGGTTATTAGTGATTTTGCTTTTGGAAGTGAATCGGCAGATCTTGCTGAACTTCAAAGAATTGCTGATATTAATTTAGACAATAATCAAGAGCTTAAGACTTTACTTGATATTGGTATGTCTTATGCTGCAGCTGTTTCTTCAATAATTGGTAAAGATTTGGAACCAAATGATATTCTAGCCGTTGAATATCTCAAAGCTAATTCAAAAATGCATCCTCATGTTATCAAACGCAAAGGCAGGGGACATATTGCAACAGCATCTTATATTCGAGAAAATATGGCTGAAATTGAGAGCTTTGTTCCTGAAGATGCATTATATGAATTAACTGCATGGCCATTTTGGGATGAAGAAGCAGATCAAAAGCTTTTTGAAATGATAAGATATGCTCTTATGATGAATCAATTAGAAGCTATTGCAAATATACTTGGCATCTCAGAAGGTCTTGAAAACGCTTTAAAAAAGGCTGTAATAAGCGCAAATTGTTTAGACGATATAATTCTTGGGGCTAAGTCAAAAAGATACACATATGCAAGAATTTCCCGTGCTCTTATGTGTGTTGGGCTTGGAATTGAGAAGTTTGTATTAGAAGAAGCAAAAAATTGCCCACTTTATGCTAGAGTTTTAGCTTTTAATGAAACCGGAGCTAAAATATTAAAAGAAGCAAAGAAAAATGCTGAAATGGAAATTATTAGCAATTTAAAGAAGGTTGAAGTTTTAGTTAGTCCATATAAGAACCTAATTGAAACAGATATTCAGGCTGCTGATATTTATTCAATCTTAACTGGTCGTGATGTACATGATTTTTCAGATTTTGTACAGGCTCCGCACCTTGAATAAGAAAGGGCAGAGTTATATAATAAAAGTTGATGTTTTTAATTATTTATTAATTTATATAAGGAGATAAAAATGAAGGTTTTAGTTGTTAACTGCGGAAGTTCTTCTCTTAAGTATCAGGTACTTGATATGCCAAGCGAAACACTTCTTTGCAAAGGTCTTGTTGAAAGAATTGGCATTGATGGCTCAGTTATTAAGCACGAAAAGATTGGCATGCCAAAGTATGTTAAGGAAGTTCCAATGAACGACCATAACGAAGCTATTCTTCACGTAATTGATGCACTTATCGATAGAGAATATGGTGTAGTTAAGAATATGAGTGAAATTGAAGCTATCGGCCATAGAATCGTTCAGGGTGGTGAAAGATATGATAAGTCAGTTTTAGTAACTGATAAAGTTATCCAGGATATCAGAGAGCTTGCTCCACTCGCACCTCTTCACAATCCAGCTCACCTTCTTGGTATTTCAGCTTGCCAAAAGCTTATGCCATCTACTCCACAGGTTGTTGTATTTGATACAGCATTCCATCAGACAATGCCAGCAAAGAGCTATATTTACGCTCTTCCATATGAATGGTATGAAAAATATGCAGTTAGAAGATATGGTGCTCATGGTACATCACATAGATATGTAACACTTAGAGCAGCTGAAATGCTTGGTAAAAAGCCTGAAGAAGTTAACCTTATTACTTGCCACATTGGTAATGGTGCTTCAGTTTCAGCTATTAAGAATGGTAAGTGCTACGACACATCAATGGGCCTTACACCACTTCAGGGCCTCGTAATGGGTACAAGATGCGGTGATATCGACCCTGCAGTAATTGCTTATATCGCTGGAAAAGAAAATATTGATGCATTTGAAATCGATTCTATTATGAACAAAAAGTCCGGAATCCTTGGAATTTCAGGCATTTCATCAGATATGAGAGACGTAGAAAATGCAATGGCTGAAGGAAACGAAAGAGCTAAACTTGCTTGGGATGTATTTGCACAGAGAGTTAAGCATTATGTAGGCGCTTACTATGCAGAACTTGGCAGAGTTGATGCTATCATTTTCACAGCTGGCGTTGGCGAAAACAGTGCTCCTATGAGAGCTGATATCTGCGAAGGCCTCGAAAACCTTGGAATTAAGATTGATCTTGAAGCTAACAATGTTCGCGGTGAAGATAAAGACTTAAGTGCTGAAGACAGCAAGGTTAAGGTTTTACTTATCCCAACAAACGAAGAATTAATGATTGCTAGAGATACATATGAGATCGTTAAAGCCTAAAAAATAGGCTTGACAAGGCAATTTAGCTTGTTTATACTGTAAAGGTCGCTTATAAGCGATAATAATATATAGGATTTAAAGAAGGAGGTTTTTTCTATGGCAACCCCAAAAAGAAGAACATCCCATGCTAAGAGCATGAGCAGAAAGTCTCCAAACATGAAGAAAGCTGCTCCTGCATTATCAATTTGTCCTCAGTGCCACGAACCTAAGATGCCACATAGAGTTTGCCCAAACTGCAACTACTATGATGGAAAGGCTATTGTAGCAGAAGACTAATTTATTGGATAATTCATTCTTTAGCTAAGGAAAATAAAAAGCGAACCACTGCAGAAGGTTCGCTTTTTTCTTGCTATTTTTTGGTGCCGGCGGCGGGGATCGAACCCGCATGATATTGCTATCACAGGATTTTGAGTCCTGCGCGTCTGCCAGTTCCACCACGCCGGCAAGTACATTTAATGATACAAAAACTTGTTGGAAAATGCAAGATATTAATGTATAATTATAACGTTAAATACCAGAAGGAGGGTATGTTATGAATTCAAGTGTACAATCTATTATTATTATGGTCGTTCTTTTCGCAGTTATGTATTTTATGCTTATTAGACCGCAGAATAAGAAAGACAAACAAGATAAAGAAATGCGCAGCAACCTTCAGGTAGGCGACGAAATTATGACTGTTGGTGGCATTTATGGCAAGGTTGTTAGAATCAGAGAAGACAGAATCACAATTGCTTCTGGTGCTGAAAAAACAAAGCTCGAAATCACTAAGACAGCCGTTGCAAATAAAGTAGAAGGAGAATCAGCAGGAAAGGTTGTTGAATCTAAAGAAGAATCAAAGCCAACTCCAAAGAGAATTAAGAGACTCGAAAAGAAGGAAACACCTGCAGAAGAAACTACTGCACCTACTGAAGAATAAATATGTTCTAAAATGCAAGGCATGTGCAAGATTTAAGGCACATGCCTTGTTTTAGTTATATAGTCAATGGAAAAAATAATTGAAGAACTGCTTTCGTATAATCCAAATTATGAT
>JAUNQK010000111.1 GCA_030536235.1 Bacillota bacterium | reverse complement strand
AATCCTGATTATGGAAAGATTATTTGTAGATGTTTGAATATATCTTTAGTTGAAATAAAGGATTCAATCAATAGAGAATGTGGTGCAAAAACAATTAAAGGCGTTAAGATGAGATGCGGCCCAGGTATGGGAAGATGCCAAGGAAGTTTTTGTGAGTCAGAAGTATTTAAGATTTTAGAAAAAGAATTAAATGTTGATGCAAAAACAATTAAACAAAACAAAGATAGTTCTGAAGTTGTAAGTTCTTTTGTAAAGGAGGACCTATAATGGAAAAACATCAATTAATTGTAGTCGGTGGTGGCAGTGCAGGTATTGCTGCTGCATTAGGCGCATTTGAAAATGGATTAAATGATATTGTTGTAATTGAAAGAGATTTTGAATATGGTGGTATCTTACAACAATGTATTCATAATGGTTTTGGATTACATACATTTAATGAAGAGTTATCTGGTCCAGCATATGCTGAAAAATATTTTGCATATATAAAAGATAATCCAGCAATTAAAATGCTGTACGATTCAACAGTAGTTAGAATTGATGAAGGCAAAGTATTAACAGTTCAATCAACCAAAGGTTTATTAAAGATGCAAGCAGATGCAATCATTATGGCAACAGGTTGTAGAGAAAGACCTGCTGGAGCTATTGATATTAGAGGCGACAGAGTGAAAGGCGTATATACTGCTGGCTCTGCTCAAAAATTCTGTAATAAGCAAGGCATATTGGTTGGAAAGAAAGTATTCATTTTAGGTAGCGGAGACATCGGCTTAATAATGGCAAGACGTATGACTCTTGAGGGAGCACACGTTGTAGGTGTTGCAGAATTAATGCCATATTCTGCTGGTTTAGCAAGAAACATCAAACAATGTTTAGAAGATTTCAATATTCCTTTGTATTTATCTCATACAGTAGAATCTGTTCATGGTGATGGTACACTACAATCTTTAACATTAGTTAAAGTTGATGAAAAGTTACAAAAGATTGCTGGAAGTGAACAAGAAATAGAATGTGATTTATTACTACTATCTGTAGGACTAATTCCTGAGAATAATTTAATCGAACAATTAGGAGTTAAATTAGATTCTCGTACTAAAGGTGCAATAGTAGACGATAGATACATGACATCTAAAGACGGAATATTTGCATGTGGTAATGCATTACATGTTCATGATTTAGTTGATTATGTTTCTGAAGAAGGAAAGAGAGCTGGAAAAGCTGCAGCTCAATATGTATTAGGTAATGGAACAATTGGTCAACCAATAGTTAATATGTTAGGCAATGGTATTTCATATATTGTTCCTCAATCATTTCATATAAACAAAGACATAGATTTTATGTTTAGAGTTAAACGAGTATTTAAAGAATGTGCAATTCATGTATATGGTAATGGAATAGATAAGAAGATTAACAAAATCGGAATCGTTCCAAGTGAAATGCAAAAGGTTTCTTTAAAAAAAGAAGAACTTGATAAATTAAATGGAGAACTACATTGGGAGGTAATAGAATGAAATTAGTTTGTATTAACTGCCCAAGAGGTTGCAATCTTGAAGTTGAAAATATTAATGGAGAAATTAAAGTAACTGGTAATTTTTGTCCAAGAGGTGAAAAATACGCAATCAGTGAAATGACAAATCCAGTAAGAACTGTTACAACAACTGTTGGAATAAAATCAGAAATATATGATAGACTTCCAGTCATAACATCTAATCCTATTCCAAAAGAAAAGATGCTGGATGTATGTAAAGCTTTAAAGGGCATTG
>JAUNQK010000110.1 GCA_030536235.1 Bacillota bacterium | reverse complement strand
CAAAACTTATTGAGAATACATTTGATAGCATCAATAACAATATAGTGAAAGATGACATAAATATTAACACAGCTATTCAAAATAAAGATGAATTCTATAACAATATAAAACAAAATCGCATAAATTCTTTTTCGCATTCTACTTATTCTGCTGAACAAAAAGTTGCTGAGACAATAAAAAACGGTGACACTGAAAAAGCAAAAAAATTATTAAAGCAAATAAATATAACCCCCCATGCAAAACTTGCACAAGATAGCATTAGATCTTATAAGAACTCAATGATCTGCAGTTGTACATTTATGACGCGTGCAGCAATAGCTGGTGGCGTAAACCCTGATGAAGCTTTCACATTATCGGATACATATATTAATAAAATTGAAAATATACAAAGCTTAAAAGAATTAGAGCATTTTGAATCAGTAATGGTAGAAGGCTTTACAGAAATGGTTAATTCAATTAAAACAAATAAATATTCAAAATCAATATTAAATGCAATGAATTACATAGAAGACCATCTTTGCGAAAAAATTAAAATAAAAGATATCGCCAAATATTCTTATCTTAATTCTAGTTATTTGTCAGATTTATTTCATAAAGAAACTAATATGACAATAAGTGAATGGATTTTAAACAAAAGGATCGAAGAAGCTGCTTTTTCATTAATCGCCACTAATGAAGATATAGCAGACATTGCTTTCTTTTATCAGTTCTGTTCGCAAAGCTATTTTGTTAAATGCTTTAAGAAAATAAAAGGTATAACGCCTGGCGAATATCGGAAAAACAAAAACAAAGGCGTTAATTAACACCCTTGTTTCTTTCATACAAAACTGTATAATTTGCTATTTTCTTTGATAACGATTTATTCAATTGTTTTTTCTTTAAACGCCATTTCCAATTATTTCCTATTGATCCTGGCTGATTAATTCGTGCAGAATCATCAAGTCCTAAATAATCTTGAATTTGTGCAACAAATAAATTTGAAACTGACATCATACCTGCTCTTATCATGTGCCAGTTAAAATCTTTGGTGTCTTCAAGTCCTAAATACTTCAATGAATATTTAACATCATTTTTATCAGCAACTTTAAGCCAGCCAGCAATTGTTGAATTGTCATGCGTTCCAACATAGCATACACTATTTTGTTTGTATGCATGTGGCGCATGATTACTTGCTTCTCTAGAATCAAAGCCAAATTCTAGCACCTTCATGCCTGGAAAGCCAGAATCATCTAGTAGTTTTTGAACATTGTGAGTATGATAGCCTAAGTCTTCTGCTATAAACTCTGTGTCATAAAACCAGTTTTTAAAGATATTAATCAGATCCATGCCTGGGCCTTTAATCCACTTTCCATTTTTTGCAGTCTTATCACCGTACGGAACAGCCCAAAAAGATTCAAATCCTCTAAAATGATCAATTCTAATCACGTCATATATCTTGCTTGCAAAACCAATTCTATCAATCCACCATTTATAACCATTTGTTCTCATATATTCGTAGTTATAAATAGGGTTACCCCATAATTGTCCATCAGCTGTAAAATAATCTGGCGGTACACCTGCCACAACTGTTGGTATGTAATTATCATCTAGCATAAAACACTTTGGATTCGTCCAACAATCACACGAATCTAATGCAATATATATAGGCATATCACCTATTAGTTTAATTCCTTTAATATTCATATAATCCTTTAAACTATTAAATTGTTTAAAAAACAATAATTGTATATATTCATAAAATTCAATTCTGTCTTTTAATAAAATTGAAT
>JAUNQK010000048.1:5914-7360 GCA_030536235.1 Bacillota bacterium | reverse complement strand
ACTTCTTCTTCAAAACTTTCTGATGATGAAATTCAGCAGAAGGTAAAGGAAGCTGAACAGTTTGCAGAAGCTGATAAGAAGAAGAAAGAAGAAATTGAAGTTCGTAACCAGGCAGAAACATTAGTATATGAAACAGAAAAGAACCTTAAAGAACTTGAAGGTAAACTTTCAGCTGACGAAGTAAGCAAGATTAATGCTGCAAAAGATGCTCTTAAGACAGCTCTTGAAGGAAACAACACAGAAGATATTAAGGCTAAGACAGAAGCTCTTACACAAGAGTTCCATACAATGTCAACAAAGTTATATGAACAGGCTCAGCAAGCTCAGCAGGCTCAGCAAGCAGGCCCAGATATGGGCGGTGCTAACATGGGCGGTCAGCAGGCTGGTCCAAACCCTGACAATGTTGTTGATGCCGATTTTGAAGTAGTAGATGACGATAAGAAATAATGGCTGATAATAAAAGAGATTATTACGAAGTCTTAGGAATAGAAAAGGGCGCCTCTGATGCAGAAATTAAATCTGCATTTAGAAAAATGGCTATGAAATTTCACCCTGATAGAAATCCAGGTGATAAAGAGGCCGAAGAAAAGTTTAAAGAGGTAAACGAAGCTTATTCTGTTCTTTCAGACCCAGATAAAAAAGAAAAATACGATCGTTTTGGATTCGCCGGAATCGATCCTAATGCTGGCTTTGGCGGCGGCGGTGGATTTAGCGGTTTTAACGGTGAAGGCTTTGGCTTTGACGACATTTTCAATATGTTTGGTGGAGGCTTTGGTGGTTTTGGCGGCAGTTCAAGCTCTCGCAGAACTGGCCCAAGACGTGGTGCTGATATCCAAAAGACAATGAACATTTCATTTAATGAAGCAGTGTTTGGATGTCATAAAGAAATCAAACTTACTAAAGATGTTGTTTGCGAAGAATGTAATGGAACAGGTGCTGCAAAAGGCACTTCGAAGAGAACTTGTCCTGATTGCGGTGGCCGTGGAAGTGTAACTGTTAATCAACGTACACCATTTGGTGTATTCCAAAGTACACAAACTTGCAGCAGATGCGGCGGAACAGGTTCAATCATTGAAACACCTTGTCATAAGTGTAGTGGCTCTGGAAAATATAGAAAGACAGTTAATATCAATGTTGATATTCCGGCTGGTGTTGATACAGATTCAGTAATTCCACTTAGAGGCCAAGGACAACCTGGAAGCAATGGTGGCCCTGTTGGAGATTTATATATTGTTCTTAATGTTAGCCCTTCAACAGTATTTGAAAGACAAGGCGATGATTTATGGATTGATGTTCCTATAACATTCTCACAAGCAGCTCTTGGTGATGAAATTACTGTTCCTGGTCTTTCTGAAAAGCTTAAGTGTAAAGTTCCTGCCGGGACACAGCCTGGCTCAATTTTGAGAATGAAGGGCAAAGGTGTTAAAAATGTTAGATCTGGCAAAC
>JAUNQK010000048.1:0-5904 GCA_030536235.1 Bacillota bacterium | reverse complement strand
TGGTGATTTGTATGTAAAGGTTAACATCGAAGTTCCAACAAAGCTTACACAAGATCAAAAGAACCTTATTAAGCAGTTTGGTGAAACCAAAACTTTAGAAGGCTATACAAAGAGACGCAAGTTCTCTGATACATTGAAAGATTTATTTACATAAAGATGAAGTATAAAGAGATTAAAATTTATACAGATGTTACAAAGCTCGACTCTTTAGTCGAGCTTTTGGCGTCTAATGATGTGACTGATATTATTATTAATGATCCGCGTGATGCAGAATGTTTTAGTGAAAAGAAATCTTATGAATGGGATTATGTAAGCCCTGATGTTTTAGATAATTTAAATAGTGGTGCTTACGTAAGTATCTATAGAGATTTAGATTTTGTTATTCCAAATTACTTGCATGAATTTGAAATTAGTTCTGCAATAGTTGATGATCAAGACTGGCTTCATAAATGGGAAGAATATTTTGTTCCGGCAAAAGTAACAGATGATATTGTTGTAAAGCCATTATGGCGTGATTATTCAGCAGCACCTGGTGAAACAGTAATTGAAATTGACCCTGGCATGGCGTTTGGGACGGGAACACATCCAACAACTTCTATGTGTATTAGACATCTTGAAAAGTATGTTAAACCAGAGGATAAAGTTTTAGATGTTGGTTGCGGAACAGGAATTCTTTCAATTGCTGCTGCAAAGCTTGGTTCGAAAGATATTCTTGCTGTTGACTTAGACCCTGAAGCGGTTGCAAGTACAAAGCGTAATGCAGAGTTAAACCATTGCGAAGAAGTTATGGACATTCGCATTGGTGATTTAACAAAGGGCTTGGATTATAAAGCTGATGTTGTGGTTGCAAATTTAATGGCAGATTTGGTAATTATGCTTTCTAAAGATGTGGCAAAGCATTGCAAAGAAAATGCCATGTATATGACAAGTGGAATATTAGATGAAAAAGAAGAAATTGTTTCAAAGTCTATTATTGATGCCGGATTCGAAATAATAGAAGTGCTTCATGAAAAAGAGTGGTGCGCTATTGCGGCAAAAAGAAAGTAAAATAAAAACCGAGGTTTAACCTCGGTTTTTGTTTGCGATTAATATCTCTTGCTAGCCTTCTTACGAGCAGCTTCAGACTTCTTTTTACGTCTTACGCTTGGCTTTTCGTAGCATTCTCTCTTTCTGAGTTCGGCCATGACGCCATCTCTAGCACAAGAGCGCTTGAATCTCTTAAGAGCATTTTCAAGATTTTCGCCTTCTTTAACGATGATCTGTGCCATTCTGGTTTCACCTCCTTACCTCGTGAATGCCTTAGGCATTTCATCAATAACAGCAATTATTATATATGTTTTTGCTTTATTATACAAGGTATTTTTTGTATAATTTAGATATGGAAAAAAAGGTAGCATTCTTTACATTGGGCTGCAGAGTCAATCAATATGAAAGTCATAAGCTGGCAGAAGAATTTAAGGCTGCTGAGTGGCTTGTAGTATCAGAAAATGAAGCAGCTGATGTCTATATAGTTAATACTTGCACGGTTACAAGGCTGGCAGATAGGAAGTCCCGTCAATATATTAGGCGTATGAAGCGTCAAAATCCGGCATCTAAGCTTGTTGTAATGGGTTGTTATCCAGAAACTAACCCTGAAGAAATAAAAGCCCTAAAAGAGGTCGATTTTATGCTTGGTACGAACGACAAAGATAAAGTATTTGATCTTTTGGGTGTAAGGCGAGCAGCCGGCTGCAAGGTTCTTGGCTTTGATCCTGAATCTCGCACAAGGGCTCTTATACAGATTCAAACAGGCTGCAACAGATTTTGCTCGTATTGCGTTATACCATATGCAAGAAATAATATTTCGTCTAAGCCAATACCTGAGATTGTTGATGAAGCTAAAGATTTAATAGCTGCAGGTTATAAAGAAATTGTATTAACAGGTATTAATACTGCTCTTTATGATGGAGGTGTAGAGCCTGTAATCAAAGCGCTAAACGAACTACCTGGTGATTTTAGAGTAAGATTTGGCTCTTTAGAACCAACGGTAGTAGATGCAGATTATGTTAAGTCACTTTTAAAGTATGATAAGCTTTGTCACCACTTTCATTTATCGGTTCAAAGCGGAAGCGATAGCATTATAGCTGCTATGAATAGACATTATACAAGGGCTGATTACCTTGAAATTATAAGGGTTTGCCGTGAATTTGATCCACTCTTTGGAATCACAACAGATATAATTGCCGGGTTTCCTGGGGAAACAGAAAAAGATTTACGGTTAAGCACAGATTTAATAGAAAAAGTTGAATTTTTACATGTTCACGCCTTCCCATATTCAAAAAGACTCTTTACAAAAGCTGCGGAATTAGATAATCAGATTACTCCGCAAGTAAAAAAAGAAAGAAATAAACAGCTAATTGCTGCAGGTGAATTAGCTTCTACTTCTTTTAGGCGAAAGATGATTGGTACTACCCAAAGAGTTTTGGTCGAACAAAATATTGATGGGCTTTGGCATGGCCATGCAAGCAATTACACAGATGTATATTTTAATAGCGATAAAAATGATATAATTAACACGTTTATTGAAGTTAAAATTACTGATTTATATAAAGATGGCGTTCTAGGAAAGGAGTAAAAAATGGAAGATTGCTTATTTTGCAAGATAATTAATGGCGAAATTCCGTCAACAAAGGTATATGAAGATGATTTAATCTATGCCTTTAACGATGTTAATCCTCAAGCTCCTGCTCACTTCTTAGTAGTTCCTAAGAAGCATATTGCTTCACTCGATGCTACTAAACCTGAAGATGCTGAAGTTTTAGCTCATATTCTTCTTAAGATTAAGGATATTTGCAAAGAACAAGGTATTGAAAACGGCTACCGTGTTGCAATTAACTGCGGTGAAGATGGTGATCAGACTGTACAGCATTTACATTTCCATGTTCTTGGAAAGAGAAAAATGTCTTGGCCACCAGGCTAGTATTTTGTTGACATGCACATATATTTGATTTAAAATATGTAGTAATTTAATAATTATTGCCTGTGAGAAAGAATAGTAATTTACAAGGCTAAGCTTATAGAGAGCTCTGAACGGTGGAAGCAGGGCAGCAAGGTAGTAAATGAATGGGCTTTTGAGGCATACTGAATGAGTGGTCGGCTGTGTTGGCAGCAGGACAATTCGGGTGGCACCACAGAGACTTTAGCGTCTTTGTCCCGATATTTTGGGGACAAAGACGTTTTTTATATCCCCAGAAAGGTAAGGAAAATGAAACAAAATAGAGATGTGTTTAAAACAACATGGGGCTTTATCTGGGCAAGTATTGGTAGCGCAGTAGGTTGCGGCAATATTTGGCGTTTCCCTGTTATGGTTTCAAAATATGGAGGGTTAACATACATAATTCCATATTTAATCTTTGTAGTACTTGTAGCAAATAGCGGAATTATCGAAGAATTTGCACTTGGCCGAGCAGCAAAATCCGGCCCAATCGGGGCATTTGGTCTTTGCACTGAAAAACGAGGATGGGGCAGACGATTTGGTAATATGGTTGGTGTTGTTCCTGTTCTTGGTTCTTTAGGCCTTGCAATTGGATATACATGCGTATTTGGTTGGATCATAAAATATGCATATATGGCTATCTCAGGAAAGCTTTATGCACTTGGTACAGATTTAGATACATTAGGCTACAGCTTTGGAGTTGAAACTGCATCAGCTGGGTCAAATAATATGTGGATTATTATTGCAGTTGTAGTTGCACTTGCTATTACAGCCTTTGGAGTTTCAAGCGGAATAGAAAAGGTAAATAAATTCATGATGCCTTTATTATTTGGAATGCTTGTTGTTCTTGCAATTTATATTTCAACGCTTCCTGGTGCTTCTGAAGGATATAAATATATTCTTACAATTAATCCTGCTGGTTTAGCAGACCCAAATACTTGGATTTATGCCTTTGGAATGGCATTCTTCTCATTATCTGTTGCTGGTAATGGCTCAGTAATTTATGGCTCATACCTTGAACGTAATGAAGATATTCCATTCTCTGCAGCACGCGTAGCTATTTTTGATACTATTGCATCACTTCTTGCAACATTTGTTATTCTCCCTGCAATGGCAGCAGGCGGTGTAAGCTGTGATTCATCCGGCCCGGGGCTCATTTTCATTTACCTTGTAAATGTATTTAATGGAATGGCAGTAGGGCGTATTATTGGCGTAGTATTCTTTATTCTCTTTGTATTTGCAGCTTTATCTTCAATCATTAATTTATATGAAGTAAGTGTTGCATTTGTTCAAGATTTCTTTAGAGCAAAAAGAGCTATTGCAGCATTTTTCGCTTTAGGCATTGGATGCTTTGTTGCGATCTTTATTCAGGGCATTGCTTCTGAATGGATGGATGTTGTTAATAACTTTATTTGCCCAATTGGTGCTCTTCTTGCAGCTATTATGTTCTTCTGGGTTGCTGGAAAAGACTTTGCTTTAAAAGAGGTTAACGAAGGGGCTAAAATACCTGTAGGTAATGCATTTATTTTCCTTGGAAAATATGTATTCTGTGCATGCGCAATTGTAGCACTTGTTGCAGGTGCTATCCTTGGCGGAATCGGTTAGAATATCAAGCTTTTTTAAAACCCGAAAACTATGTTTTCGGGTTTTTTTATAGCAAAAAAAAGTGTATAATAAAGTGTTAAAATATAGGCTTTTAGGAGGTCTAATGAGCGAACTTAAATTTAGTCCACAAAGTGTAAGCGACCCATCACTTGTATATGGAAATCTCGATTCGAACATTCAATTGATCGAGAAAGATTGCAATGTTGAAATCTCTTATCGTGGTGATGAAATAACAGTTAAAGGCGATGAAGTTGATAGAGCAGTAAGCATTATCAACGAACTTTTTACTGTGGTAGATAGTGGTCAAAATTTAGATGAACAAAAAATCAATTACATTATCTCTTTATCAAGAGATGGTGTGTCTTATACAAAAAGCAATATTGCTGCAGATGTAGTTTGCTTTACACATAGGGGTAAACCTATTAAGGCAAAAACTATCGGGCAAAAGGATTATGTCGAAGCAATAAAAAAGCATGATATTACTTTTGGGGTAGGCCCAGCAGGTACTGGTAAAACTTATTTAGCAGTTGCTATGGCAATCAACTCTTTAAAGAATAAAGAAGTTGAAAAACTTATTCTTGCAAGGCCTGCAGTAGAGGCTGGCGAACGTTTAGGTTTCTTACCAGGTGATCTTCAAGAAAAGGTTGATCCATATCTTAGACCTTTATATGATGCTCTTTATGAAATGCTTGGCAGAGATGCTGCTTTAAGATTAAAAGAAAAAGAAGTTATTGAAGTTGTCCCTCTGGCATATATGAGAGGCCGAACTCTTGATAATTCATTTATTATTCTTGATGAAGCCCAAAATGCTACTAAAGAACAAATGAAGATGTTCTTAACTCGTATGGGTTTTGGGTCAAAAGTAATTATTACCGGAGACATTACGCAGGTTGATTTGCCAACCGGAAAAACAAGTGGCTTAACCGATGCAATGCGTGTACTTAAAAATGTTGAAGGAATTGCATTTTGCAAATTAAAAGACACAGATGTTGTAAGACATCCATTAGTAAGAAGAATTGTAAATGCATACGATAAATTTGCGGAGTTAGAATGAAGTTATATATTAATGAAAAAGTAAATCAAAAAGATTTCTTAGATATCGCAACTCTTTGTGTGAAAGAAGAAGGAATAAATCCTGAGAATGTTTCTATTTCTATTTCTTTTGTAGATAAAAATGAGATTAAGAAATTAAACAAGCAGTATAGAGGCGTTGATAAGGTTACAGATGTGTTATCATTTCCAATGTACGAAGGAAAGATTCCTAATCTTCCTGAAATTGAACTTGGTGATGTAGTAATTTGCATGGATAAAGTTAAAGCTCAGGC
>JAUNQK010000047.1 GCA_030536235.1 Bacillota bacterium | reverse complement strand
AAAAGAATTTGGTGCTGCAGCTAATAAAGCAAGAAATGAAATCGAAACAAAGATTGCAGAAAAGATTAATTACTTCAAAGAATTAAAGAAACAGGCAGAGTTTGCTGCAGAAAAGATTGATGTTACAGAACCTGGTATTGTAAAACCTCTTGGTACTAAACATTTAATCTCAATTACAATTGACGAAATTACTAAAGTATTCATGAGCATGGGATTCTCAGTTGCAGAGGGCCCAGAAGTTGAAACTGTATTCAACAACTTTGATGCACTTAATGCAGGCCCTAACCATCCGGCTCGTGATATCACTGATACATTCTATATCACAGATGATGTTCTTCTTAGAACACAAACATCTTGCGTTCAGGTTAGAACTTTAGAAAAGCAGCAACCACCTATTAAGGTTATTGCTCCTGGCAGATGCTTTAGATGTGATACTCCGGATGCAACTCATTCACCTATGTTCCATC
Organism: Bacillota bacterium; assembly: GCA_030536235.1. Lineage (GTDB taxonomy): Bacteria > Bacillota > Clostridia > Peptostreptococcales > Anaerovoracaceae > UBA1764. Next base: position 6,944 of record JAUNQK010000047.1, on the reverse strand, counting down.
AGGTTGAAGGTCTCGTAGTTGGCGAAGGAATCACAATGGCAGATCTTAAAGGTGTTCTTGATACATTTGCAAAGAAAATGTTCGGTGCAGAAGTTAAAACAAAATTCCGTCCACATCATTTCCCATTTACAGAACCGAGTGCCGAAATGGATGTAAGCTGTTTCAAATGCGGTGGCAAAGGCTGCAATGTTTGCAAGGGCAGTGGCTGGATTGAAATTTTAGGTTGTGGCATGGTTCATCCAAACGTTCTTAAAGTTGGCGGAATCGATACTGAAAAGTATACAGGATTCGCATTCGGTATGGGCGTTGAAAGAATTGCAATGCTTAAGTATGGTGTAGATGACATTCGTCTTCTTTATGAAAACGATGTTCGTTTCATTGAGCAGTTCAAATAAGGAGGAAGAATCATGTTAGTACCTATTAGATGGTTAAAAGAATATACACCGGTTGATATGCCGGTCGAAGCTTGGGTCGATGGAATGGTTCTTTCAGGAACTAACCTCGAAACAATTGATTATTGGGATAAAGATATTGATAAGGTTGTTGTTGGTAAGATTTTATCTATTGATCAACATCCAGATGCAGATAAACTTGTTGTTTGCCAAGTAGATTGTGGTAATAGCCCTGTTCAGATTGTTACAGGCGCAAACAATATGAAGGTTGGCGATAAAGTTGCAGTTGCACTTGATGGTTCAACAGTGCCTGGTCCACTTCATGGTCAGCCAAAAGTTCCTGGCGGAGTAAAAATTACTGCAGGTAAGCTTCGTGGTGTACAGTCTAATGGAATGATGTGTGGCTGCGGCGAACTTGGTTTCCCAGATAAAATTGTTCCAATGAGAGATAAAGAAGGTCTTTGGTTATTAGATGATGAATGCTTCGTTCCTGGAACTCCAATTGTAGAAGCTTTAGGAATTGATCTTCCAACAGTAGATTTTGAAATTACACCAAATAGACCAGATTGCTTATCAATGATTGGTATTGCACGTGAAAGTGCTGCAACATTTGGAACAAGTTTTGCATATCCTGAAACACAATGCAAAAATGTTGCAAAAGAAAAATCAGCTGATTACATTCAGGTAGAAATTAAAAAGCCGGAACTTTGCAAACGTTATTGCTGCAGAGTAATCAAAGATATTAAGATCGAACAATCTCCATGGTGGATGCAGCAAAGATTAATGCTTGCTGGTATGAGACCTATTAACAATATCGTAGATATTACAAACTATGTAATGCTCGAATATGGTCAGCCGCTTCATGCTTTTGATATTAGAACTGTTAAAGGCGGAAAGATTGTTGTTGATACAGCAAAGACGGGTGAAAAGTTTACAACACTCGATGGCGTTGAAAGAACATTATCAGAAAACATTTTAATGATTAATGATACAGAAAGACCACTTGCTATTGCAGGTATTATGGGTGGTCTTGAATCTGAAATCGCAGCTGACACAAATATGGTTCTTGTTGAATCTGCAAACTTTGACGGAGATTCAATTAGAAAGAGCAGCAAAGAATTAAATCACAGAACAGAAGCTTCTGGTAGATTTGAAAAGGGTATTGACCCTAACCTTGCAAAGGATGCTTGTGATAGATTCTGCTACTTAGTAGAAATGCTTGGTGCAGGCACTGTTCTTGATGGTGATGTAGATGTTTATCCAACTCCGGCTAAGGCTGTTACACTTCAGGTTAGAGTATCAAGAATTAATCATGTACTTGGAATCGAAATTCCTGGTTCACAGATGGTTGATTATTTCAAGAGCCTTGAAATGCAGGCAAGCCTTGATGGAGACATTATTACAGTAACTCCACCAACCGTACGTCAAGACCTCTTCATTGAAGAAGACTATGTTGAAGAAGTTGCAAGAATGTATGGATATGATAAGCTTCCGGTTACTATTCCAAAGACAAACGATACAGCTAAGATTTCTGATGTTCAGAATTTAAGAAATGTTGCAAAGGATGCTCTTATTGGAATGGGATACGATGAATTCCAAACATATAGTTTCGTATCACCTAAGGCAGTTGATAAGATTCGTATTCCAGAAGATTCTGAAAAGCGTAAATTCGTTAAGCTGATTAATCCTCTTGGTGAAGAAACATCAGTAATGAGAACAACAATTCTTCCTAACATGCTTGAAGTTCTTTCAACAAACTATAACAGAAAGAATGGCCCTGTTAAGGGATTTGAACTTGGTAATACATTCATCAACAACGGCAAAGGCGACCAGGGTATTTTGCCAGAAGAAAAAGATAAGCTTTGCATCGCATGCTATGGCGAAGAAGAATCATTCTACACAATTAAGGGTACAGTTGTTGAACTCTTAAAGCTTCTTGGTGTTAAAGATCTCGAATTCGTTGCTAACGAAAATAACACAAGCTTCCATCCGGGAAGATGTGCAGACATTTTAAAAGATGGCAAGGTAATTGGTGATCTTGGTGAAATTCATCCAGAAGTTGCATCTGTTTATGGAATTGATACAAGAGTATATGCAGCAGAAATTGATTTCGCACTTATTGAAGAAATTGCTTCTATCGAACATAGATATACACCACTTCCAAAATATCCAGCAATGGTAAGAGACTTCTCAATGGTTGTTAAAGAAGAAATAACTGTTGCAGAGCTTGAAGCAGAAATCAAGAAGCATACAGCTGAATTACTTGAAAGTGTAACATTGTTCGATGTATATAGAGGCGCTCCAATTCTTCCGGGATTTAAATCAGTTGCATTCTCACTTGTTTATAGAAGAGCAGATAGAACACTTAAGGAAGAGGAAGTTAACGACCTTAACTCAAAGATGCTTATTGCTCTTAAGGATGAATATGACGCTGTATTAAGAGAAATGTAGAAAGGAAATGCTATGGAAAATAGAAACAGTGTAGCTGTTAGAATTTATGGGCAGGAATATTCTATTTCTGGTGGCTTAGCTCGTGAAGAAATCATGAAGCTTGCAGATCTTGTAGATCAAAAAATGCAAGAAGTCGCAGAAAGCTATAAGGGCTCAACTTCTTCAATTGCTGTTCTTGCTGCAATGAATATTGCATCAGAAGCTGGTCAAAGCGAAGATCAGACAAAGCAAATCGAAGACTTAAAAGAAAGACTTGCTCAGGCATCTAGCTACAATGATGTTCTCCGTGCAAGAATTGAAGAGCTTACAGCTCAACTCGAAAATACAAAGAGTGTTCCAGAAGAATCACAAAAACTAATCCATGAACTCGAAGCTAAATGCAGAGACGTGGAAAGTAGTTTCTTCGATATTCAAATGGAGAACATTCACTTAAAGAACGAACTTGAAACATTAAAGAGACAGTATAGATAGTTAATGGATAAACGTACTCTTGACATACTTGAATACGGCAAGATTATTGAAAAACTTGCAGCTGAGTGCTGTTCGCAAATGACACGCGAAGCAGCACTTAAGCTGCATCCAAGTTATAAACCACTTTGGATAGCTGATGAACTTCAGGGAACCGAAGAGGCTGTAACTGTAATTACTCGTAAGGGTACACCTCCACTTGGAAACTTCTATGATATCTCAGGGATAGTTCATCTAGCTGCCAAAGAAGGCAACTTAACAACAAGGCAGTTATTACAGGTTGCTTACAACCTTAATTCTGCAATTCAAACAAAAAAATATTTAAGTAACGACTTGCCGAAGCTGCCACGTATCGATGGGCTTGTTTCGGCGATTTGTGTTTTAGAAAGCTTGTATGATGAGATTACCAGATGCATCTTGACTGAAGATGAAATCGCAGATTCCGCAAGCCCTGAACTAAAACATATTCGTAAGGCGATTTTCAAACAAAACGAAGATATTAGGCAAAAGCTTAGTAAAATTGCGAATTCAAGTTCTAATAAAACCTTTTTACAAGATTCTGTTGTTACTATGAGGCAGGGTCGATATGTAATTCCGGTTAAACAAGAATATAAGAGCCAAATCAATGGTATTGTTCACGATCAATCTTCTTCTGGTGCAACTTTATTTGTTGAACCTCAAGTAATTGTTGAGATGAACAATGAACTTCGAGAATTAGAAATCGCAGAACAAAAAGAAATTCAGCGAATACTTGAAGAATTATCATCTTGGGTTGGCAGGAACGAACTTGCGATTAAAGCAAACCAAGAAATTCTTTTTAAACTGGATTATCTTTTTGCAAAGGGTAGACTTGCTTGCAACATGCGCGCAAGCAGACCTGAAGTTAATACTGATGGCCAGATAGTGATTAAACGAGGAAGACATCCTTTAATTGATCAAAAAAAGGTTGTTCCAATAAATGTTGAACTTGGTGTCAACTATGATACATTAGTTGTTACAGGGCCAAACACCGGCGGCAAAACGGTAACACTAAAAACAGTAGGGCTTATTTGTTTAATGGCCCAGGCTGGTTTGTTTGTTCCGGCTGATTATGGAACAAGCTTGCCAATCTTTAGAAACATTTATGCTGATATTGGTGACGAGCAAAGTATTGAACAAAGCTTATCAACATTCAGCTCACACATGAAAAACATTGTTGAAATTACTGAAGGGGCAAATAAGGATTGCTTAGTTCTGCTTGATGAACTTGGTGCCGGAACCGACCCAACTGAAGGGGCTGCTTTAGCAATTTCCGTTCTTGATAAATTGTATAGTATGGGTGCGAAGACAATTGCAACCACTCACTATACTGAACTTAAAAAGTATGCACTTTCAACTGAAGGTGTTGAAAATGCATCAATGGAATTTGATATTGAAACCTTATCACCAACATACAGGCTTATTATTGGTGTTGCTGGTAAATCAAATGCATTTGAAATCTCTAAAAAGCTTGGTTTAAAAGATGAAATTATTGATAAAGCGAGAACTCTTCTTCAGCAAGGTGATATTGCTTTTGAAGATGTTTTAACTTCTATTGAAGCAGATAAAAAAGCTGCCGAAAATGAACGTGTTCTTGCTGAAAGCTTTAGAGAGCAAATTGAAAAAGAGAAAGAAAAGATTGTTCAGCTTGAAGAAAAGCTAAAGAATAAAAAAGAAGAACTTCTTGAAGAGGCAAAGGCAGAAGCTCAGGCAATATTAAACGACGCTGAGGAAAGCGCAAAGGAACTTCAAAAGGCTTTAAATAATAAAGACTTCGAAGAAGCTAAAAAAGTAATTAGAACAAAAAAGAAAAAATATGCTCCTAAGGGAATAAGCGAAGAAAACCCAGAACCACCAAGTGCTGACGAAATTGAAATTGGCATGAGAGTAAATGTAATATCTGTTGGTGAAAAAGGGGTAGTGCTTAGCCTTCCTGATGACAAAGGTAATATCGTTGTTCAAATTGGCTCGATGAAACTTACTGTGAAACTTTCTTCTGTAAGTATCGTCAAAGAAAACATTACTGAAAAGCAAAGAGAAAAAGTTAAGTATTCTAAGCTAACCAAAACTAAAGCTATGACGGTTCCAAGTTCTATTAATGTAATTGGAAAGAACTTAGACGAAGCAGAAATGATAGTTGAAAAATACATTGACGATGCATTTCTTGCTGGCAAAGAAACTGTAGAAGTAATTCATGGTCGTGGTGCCGGAATCCTTCGTGAAGGTCTCGGTAAGATGCTTAAACAAAATAAAAACGTTAAATCTATCCGTAAGGGTGAATATAAAGAAGGCGGCGACGGTGTAACAGTCGTAACACTTAAGAAATGATTAACATTAAAAACGAAATTGCAAAGTTATTAAAAGCTAATATTGAAAGCTTATCAGTTGAAGAAATTGAAAGCATGATTGAAATTCCTCAAGAAAGTTCAATGGGAGATTATGCATTCCCTTGCTTTAAGCTTGCTAAGGAATTGCACAAAGCACCACCAATGATTGCAGCTGATATTGCTGGAAATTTAAAATCAGATTTATTTGAAAAGGTTGAGAACGTAAATGCTTATATCAATATGTTTATTGATAAGAATGCTTTTGCAAAGATTTGCTTATCTGAAGTAGTTGATACAAAAGATGATTTTGGTAAATCAACAATCGGCAATAATCAAAAGGTTATTGTCGAATACAGTTCTCCTAACATTGCAAAACCTTTCCATATTGGACATATTAGAAGCACTGTAATTGGTAATTCTATTTATAAAATTTATGATGCTCTTGGATATGATGTAATTAGAATTAATCATCTTGGTGACTATGGAACACAGTTTGGTAAGATGATTGTTGCATATAGAAAATGGGGAAAAGAAGAAGACGTAAAGAATTCACCAATTAAGTCTTTACTTTCTTATTATGTAAAATTCCATGAAGAAGCTGAAAAAGACCCTTCATTAGAAGATGAAGCCAGAGCAACATTTACAAAGCTTGAACATGGCGAAGAAGCAGAACTTAAGCTTTGGTCATGGTTTAGAGAAGAATCTCTTAAAGAATTTAATAGAGTTTATAACATGCTTGGCATTACATTTGATTCATATAATGGTGAATCTTTCTATTCAGATAAGATGCCAGCTGTTTTAGATGAACTTAAGGAAAAGAATTTACTAAAAGAATCTCAGGGTGCGCAAATTGTTGACCTTGAAGAATATGGTCTTACTCCGGCACTTATTACAAAGAGTGATGGTTCTTCACTTTATATTACAAGAGATCTTGCTGCAGCAATGTATCGTAAGAAAACTTATGATTTTGTAAAGTGTATTTATGTTGTTGCATCACAGCAGAATCTTCATTTCCAGCAGTGGTTTAAGGTTCTCGAACTTATGGGATATGATTGGTATAAGTCTTGTGTTCATATTCCATTTGGTCTTGTTTCTATGGAAGATGGAACAATGTCTACAAGAAATGGCCGTGTAATCTTCTTAGAAGATGTTCTTAATAAGGCTGTTGAAAAGACAAAAGAGATTATGCTCGAAAAGAATGTTAATGCTGATATCATTGATGAAACAGCAGCAACTGTTGGTATCGGGGCTGTTATGTTTAACGAGCTTGCAAATAATAGAATTAAAG
>JAUNQK010000046.1 GCA_030536235.1 Bacillota bacterium | reverse complement strand
GGTCGATTACGCTTGGCAAGATTTGAACTTTACACTTTGTTTCTTGGCAGATGTCTACAACTTTGCTGATTGCTTTTTTTGATGCTGATGGTATAGCAACGATGATTTCGTCTGCGCTATATTTTTCTGCTGCTTCTACGATTTTTTCGTTTCCGCCAACGATTTTAATGCCTAAGATATCGCGGCCAATTTTATCTGGGTTGTCGTCGATTGCGGCTACTATTCTTTTGTTTTCTTCTGGGTGTTTGTCGAGCTCGCTGATGATGGATGCTCCGGCGCTTCCGGCACCTATTAAAAGAATCTTGGTTTCGCCTTTGCGTTCAATGAGGTTGAACATGCCTGGGATGTGGCGCTCGCGAATTAGTCGATATGAGAATCTTGCGATGGTGAGGCCGATGGCTTCGATAACCATTGCAATGAGGGATACGCTTCGTGGGAGCGGGTCGTTTACGAGGGCGAGGTAGGCGATGACGCCTGCGGTGCCTGTTACTGCTGCGAGGCCGCAGAAAACGAGTTCTCTAAGGGAGGCGTACTTCCAAAGGGATTCGTAGAGTCTGTTGCCGTAGATGGCAAGGAGGTTAATTATAGTGATTACCAGGCAGTGCTCGAGATAGGTGTTCATGAAGTACTGCTGGAACTGAGTTACGTGAACGTTAAGATCGAAGCGCAGCAAAAGTGCCAACACGAATGATGCGTTGATTACAAAGATGTCTATTAAAACTAGTAAGATGCGTTTAAGTTTATCTTTCATGTTATCTTGATTATATCAATGGGTGGATAGTGTGGGTGCTAAACGCGGGGTTTTGAGCCGTTTTTTCCATAACAAAATCCGCACGCGTTAGCGTACTTATTATCTATTATACCACATTTTTCTACCATATTATTGTAAAAAAGGCCTCGAAGTGACCTTTTGCTTTCCCTGTTTGTTAACAGGTGGGTTTTCTGCTTTCGTGCCTCTGTCTTCCACTGATGATAGTGCGGCCTGACATAACGCATGAATAGACGTCCGAAATCCCATATCGCAAGTGTTGGAAAATAATTAGCCACCCCAAGGGTGGCTATATTATATCATATTTTGAGAGTGTTTTGGGGGATTGCTTCGCTTCGCTCGCAATGACGATGGGGCCGGGCGCAGATTATTCTGGGGGATTGGTGCAGGGTTCACTGGGTTTGCCATTGCGGGCGAGCGGCGGTTTGCCCAACCTGGCACTTGCAACTAACGTTTAGCCGTGCCAGGCCCGCCGCCGCCCGCGGCAAACCGATGTGATGAATGTGTATTTACCCACAGGAATTGGGATTTCTAAGATACTGTGGGTAATTTATTCCGGCAAGAGCGATCTGTAAATACGCAAAGTAGTACTCATGAAAATCGGAAATTTTGAATTTGCGATTATTGCTATTCATTTAAGTACATGTCCAAAATATAATCTGGGCCTTCTGCCCAAAGACGCGTGGAAACATCCGAAAGCAGACTGTATGTTTTTGATTTACAAAAAAGTGCCATGAGTTCCGGCTCTTGTTTTTCCGGCATTTTTTCTTTAAGACTATTTACTACCGCTACGGTTAAATTATGAATGCAATATTCTTTTTGTGCATTAGTCATTGTCGATAACCTCTGATTCTATGAATTCTAACTTTGAATTTTAAATTTCAGCTCTCGCTTAATTCTTGATGTGATATCAGAAACTGTATTATTAATATCGTCTAGATGCAAATAGTCATAGCAGATATATAGATAATTCCATATGTTATATTTAGAGAACTGTTTCTCGCCTTGTTTGCAAGTTAGTTTGTTTTTTCGAATATATGCTAAGAAGCATTCTGATAAGAAGTAAAGTATTTGATCTTTTTTTGCAGAGCTAATATCCGTCTCTTCAATTTGCATACTGTCTAAAATGCCATATTCACGCTGCATAGCAGCTTTCTTAATCACCCATTGCTTTCCGTATTTTTTTACATCAGTGCCGTCAATAAACTTTCCACGGTTGATAGCCTTTCTAAGTGTGCTTTCGTCAAGGTGCCAATCTTGAGCTGCTTGATTTAAAGATATTATTTCATCAAATGGTTCTTTATTTTCCAAGATTTTATCCTCCAATTTATTATGTATATTATTTCACGGTATCGTGAATATGTCAAGTTTATTAGAATTAATAAAAGATTGCTTCGGGGCTGGGCCCTCGCAATGACAACGAATCTAGGAGATTGCTTCGCTACGCTCGCAATGACAGCAAATCTAGTTAGATTGCTTCGCTTCGCTCGCAATGACAACGAGTTAAGCCGCTCGCAATGACAACAGGTTCGCAATGACAACTACTTATTCTTTTTCGCGATTAGGGCGAGGATTACGAATACAAAGCTTGGGAGAAGAATCCCGAAGTACATGTATACCGAGTTTTGAACGAGCATGTTATAAATGCCGTGAAGCACCATTGCAGAAAGAAGTATTGCATATGTGCCGGTAATAAATGTCTTTTTTCTAAGTGTGCAAAGCGAGATGCCGTAAGCTACGATAACCGAGGTTGCAGAGTGAAGCATCGCAGAGCCGAGCCCCCTTGAGAACGCCCAGAAGAAGCTAATCACGTTTGCGTTGGTCATCAAAATATATACGTTTTCCATTGTCGCAAAGCCAAGGCCAACCATAAGGGCGCTTTCTAAAAGCAGCTGTTTATCAACTTTGATTACAAACGCCAAAAGTAGAATTGGAATTATTTTTACCAGCTCTTCTACGATTGGTGTTACCGAAATCGTAAGCATCATTTGATTTAAACCGCTTGTTTGCGCAACAAGCCCGTTAATTTGGCCGGCGAAAAGGCACATGAAGATTCCGGAAAGCATGCAAATAATTAAAGTTCTTGATTTGCCTTTCAAAATGAAAAGCGACATTGCGATAGGAATCGTAAGGCAAGCAAAGAGGCTAAGCATTAAATCTTCCATTTTCTAAGGCCCCCTTCTGCTGCGATAATCATTGCGATTAAGCAAAGCGGCATTGCAAGTGAAAGTATTTTTGTTGCCGCTGCTGCGCTAATGGCGCGCGCGAAATCGCAAAGGAAATTCATGAATATATATACAAGGCAAATTAGATTGCATGGCCTTAGGGCATCGACCATAAAGTGAATTTTGTCTGGCAAAATTAAATGCTTAAGGTGATAGTAGCATGCAAAAAATGCCCAGAGTTTGCAAATTAAAAGCAGCACGATGTGCCAAATAGAATAATTAGATTTAATAATCGTAAGCACGAAAATTGCTGCAAGAAGCACCGGCGCTGCAAAGCCGATTGCCCTTGCGTTTTTAAATTCTAAAGAGCCATCGTCTACGAAACTGTCGAACTGCCCAAAGTTTGCAGAGTAAAGAAATGCGAATGCGGCGCCCGATGCAAACGTTGCAAAGCTAAATGTTAGTGCAGCGCCGCCAATGCAAATTGAATAAACGAAGTTGTAAAGCTCTTCTAACAAGCAGCATGCAACTGCAAAAAAGAGCAGCTTAAAATATAGCGGGCTTTTCCTATATATGAAAAAGAAAAGCCCAAGCATGGTTGCGATTAAATATAAAATTAATTCAATTGCAAGTGTCATTGTTGTCTAACCTTTAGCTTTAAGTTTTTTTATAAGGATAAATATAACTACAAGCAGAATTACAATTACTACGCTTAAGATTATATTAAGTGCGCCTACGCCAAATACAGAGGCAATGCCTCTTGCGGAATCGTCAAAGGCTTCGTTGCGTGTTATATTTAAACCAACTTTTTCGGCAAGGCCCGCTTCGAAGTTAAAGCTTTGATCGCTTCCTGCTACAAGAACATTACCTTCGCCTTCTATAATTTCAAGTTCGGTAATAGGTTTAAAGTCTCTTGAGCGAGTGTAGTAAAGGTATGTATATTCTGAGTCGCTGCCGCTTCCGTTTGACAAATAATTAAATGTTGCGTTGTCGAGTTTCACGCAGCTATATCCTTGCGGCTCGTCGTGGTTAAAGCCGTAAACGCCAACGATGTTTGTGATTGCCTCGTAAGGGTTATCTGTTAGCTTGTAGCCAATTGCGATGTTATAGCCCTTTGGGTTAACATTCATAAACTGTTTTGATACAAGCTTATAACCTTGGTCGCGAGCTACGGTTTCGATTTCTTTCCAATCGTTTCCGTTGCTTGCATCTTTTGAGTCTCCGCAGAACGCTCTGATATCGCTAATATAATACGTTCTTTCTTCGCAGTACTTTGTATACGCTGGGTAGAGCTCGCCTTCAACGTAAAAGTTGAGGCCAAAGTAATAGTCTGTGCCTTTGCCAACGTTTAGCGATTCGCCCCCGTATTTTGTGTAGACAGAGCCTCCGGAACCTACCCATTCAAGATCGGTTACTGCAGGGCCGTCGCCGTTTGTTGTATAGGCGAGGTAAACATATTCGGTGTCGCTGCCCGAGCCTCTTGTTAAATCGTTTGTTGCAGAGTTTTCTACGATAACTTTTTTGTAGCCCTTAGGGCACGATTCAAAGTAGCCATAGTAGCCAACGATGTCGCGAATCGCATCGGCTTCGTTTAGCGTTTGTTTATAGCCAAGCACCATCGAGTAGCCAAGTGGGTTGACATTTACGATGCCGTTGGTATCAAGAACTTTGTAGCCGGCGTCAAGGCAAGCCTGCTTAGTTTTTTCGATATCGTTTGGGTCGCTTCCTTTTTTGTCTCCGCAAAAGGCTTTGATTTCGCCAATATAATAAGCGTCGTGTACGCGATTGGTGTTAATAATAAGACGCGCAAGTTTTGGGTTAACGCGGTCCATCGAAACCCAGCCGTAGTGTTTGCCGCGCACGAAGTTATACGAGTAAAGATAGTCTCGCATTCCTTCTGCGATATACCATGTGCCAGGGATCGGAAGCAGCCCATCGTCCATTCCTGTGCAAGATGTGTAGGCTGCTCTAAAGTCTAATTTGCCTGTAAGGTTTTGATCTTTTGCGTCGTTTAAAAATTGATTAACGGCGTTCCATTTTCTATCGATACCAGAGTTCCAGTCGTTCATTCCGGCAGAAGTAAAATCGCCAAACCCGCAGTTTACGATGTTATCTTTTGTTGGAATAATAATTTTTTCTCTCGCTTCGGCAAGCGTGAGATTTTTCATTTCGTCTCTGGTAACGATGAGAAGTCGATCTGCGTACTGTTCGAGCCAGTACTGAAGGCTTGCGTCGTAGTTTAGCTGCTTGCTTTCTGGGGTTGCGTCAGATTCTTGCTGAATTGTATAGATTACAGTTTCGCCTTGATGCGCATCCAAAAAGTCGCAGGCCCAGTTTAAGGCTGTTTCAAATGTAAGCTCGCCGCCGATTTCAAGCAGCGGGGATTCGTATGCGTCGCAGCAAATAAGCCCGGGGCCGTGGCAGAGGTTAAGCTGAACGCCTTCGTCGTAGCGAAGGCGAATGTCGAAGATCCTAACGCCCATTTCGAGCTGCTCTTCGATTGTATATTCTTGGGTGCGCGATCCGAATGTATCGGTGGTTAGTTGCACCCAGCACATTCCAGAATCGTGTGAGCCTGGAATGTTAAGGTTTCCGATAATTGCTTCGCCTGGGAGTTTTGCCATCCAATCGGCAGCGCTATCTGTGCTATCTGCGAATGCGATTGCCGGCATTGCCATAAGGCCCAAGAGCATGCATATTACTAATGTTATTGTAAGAAGTTTTTTCATTTATTAATTTATTGTTTGGGCTATCTGGCTTATAAAATAACGTTCTTTTGATTGCCGTCCATCCAAGATTTGAGGTTGTCAAATACGATTTCTGCGCGAAGCGTCATTGATTCTTTTGTCGCAAATGCAACGTGTGGTGTAAGCAGTGTGTTCTTTGCTGTGAGAAGAACGTCTTCACCAAGTGGAGGTTCTTTGTCGAATACATCGATTCCGGCAGCAGCGATAATGCCTTCGTTTAAGGCGTCGGCGAGGTCTTGTGATACTACGACAGGGCCGCGGGCAACGTTAATTAAGATTGCGCTCTTTTTCATGAGGGCGAGTTTTTCTTTGTTGATCATGCCGATTGTTGATGGGTTCTGTGGGCAGTGAAGAACAACGATGTCTGATTGTGCAAGAAGTTCGTCAAGGCTAACCTGCTTTACATAGCTTGGAGCGTCGCTGTGAATAGTTCTGCTGTGTGCGAGAATGTTTGCGCCAAATGCGTTGAAAAGCTCTGCGCTGCGTGTTCCGATTTTGCCAAGGCCGATAATGCCAACTGTTTTGCCTTTGATTTCGCAGCCAACGAGGCCGTCTTTACCTGCGTGGTCTCTGCATCTTGCTTCGACTTCGCGCATGTTTCTTAAGATTGAAAGTGTCATGCCGAGTGCAAGTTCTGCTACTGCTTCGTTGGAGTAGCCAGATGCGTTGCTAACTTTGATGCCTTTTTCTTTGCAAGCGTCGAGGCCTACGTGGTCGACTCCGGTAAAGGCAATATCGATATATTTAAGGTTGTCGCAAGCAGAGATTACGTCGCCTGGCATTGGCATGTTTGCAATGATCATTGCGTCGGCATCTTTTGCTTGTGCGATAAGTTTTTCTTTATCAAGTGTTTTTTCGAATGTTTCGAACTGAACGCCTTGTGCTTCGAATGGTGCTTTGCGAGCATCGAGTTCTTCTTTAGAGATTCCTAAGGATTCCATTAATACAACTTTCATTATTTGTACCTCCAATTATTTTTCTTATTTTTCTTATTTGTCGATTTTCCAGCTTCCAACTGATTCGTAAAGCAGAGGAAGTTCGGCCATAGGTTTACTGAGTGATTCGGCTAATGCTTTTACTGCCACCGGGATTCTTGGGTCGAAATCCATATACCAGTCGAGCGATTCGAGTATGTATTTTCTTCTGAATTCTTCGTCGGCGGTAAAGGCGCTTCTTAGGTTATGAAGTCTATCGGCTGCTTTGACGGCCCTGGCCATGTCGTTGGCTTTGATTCTTGCGATGTAGTCGGCCATCACGTAGCCGTCTTCTTTGGTGAGAAGTTTTACGGCTTCAAGAACTTGGTCGCCGCCGATGCTTCGAATTTCGTCTTCGGTTGCATCGGTGTCTTCGAGCAGGTCGTGGAATAATCCGGCGATTCTATAGTCGGTGCCATAGCCGGCCGCCCTTACATATTCTGATACCGACAGCGGGTGTGTTGCGTAAGGCAGCCCGCCTTTTCGGTATTGGCCATCGTGCTTGATGATTGCAAATTCAATAGCCTTCATTAATCTTTCTTCGTCTGTTAGTTTTGTATTTTCCATTGTTTTTTGCTTTCTTATTGATATAAGTCTTACATTCTATTTTACCACACAGGCGAGGGTTTTTGCGTGTCAATGGGGACGTTTCTTTTGACACACAACAGCTCTTAACTTAGTTGTCATTGCAAGGAAAACGAAGTAATTTAGTTAGATTGCCGCGCTGCGCTCGCGATGACATTTGATTAGTTGTCATTGC
>JAUNQK010000006.1 GCA_030536235.1 Bacillota bacterium | reverse complement strand
CTTAAGGAGAAAAAGTAATGAAAGAGTTTTATTTTTTATCAAGCGATGGAAAAACAGATATTCATTGTCAGATGTGGGTTCCTGAAGAACCAAAAGCAATTCTCCAAATCATTCATGGTATGAATGAGTATATTGATAGATATCATGGATTTGCTGAGTGGCTTTGTGACAGAGGCATCTTAGTAGTAGGTGACGATCATATTGGCCATGGGCTTTCAGTAAAAAGTAAATCTGAATATGGTTATTTTGGCCATAAAGATGGTTGGAAGTATATGATTCATGATGAGCATAAGCTTAGAATGAAAGTGCAAGAAGAATATCCAGATCTTCCATATATTATGCTTGGGCACAGCTTTGGCTCTTTCTTAATGAGAGGATATTTAGGAAAAGAAGATGTGACAGGGTTATCAGGTTCTATTGTAATGGGAACAGCCGGGACAAACCCTTCCCTTGGTGCAGGGCTTGCTTTAACACAGTTCCTTCGCTCTTTAGAAGGTGAAAGAACAAGAAGCAAATTAATTACTATGCTTGCTTTTGGAAGCTACAATAAGAGAATCAAAAACCCATGTAATACATATGCATGGCTTACAAGAGATGAAGAAATTTGTTTAGCTGCACCCAAAGACGAAAAGTATCACCATCTATTTACTCTTGCCGGATACGAAGATATGTTTAGAGTATTAGATTATGTTAATAGTTCTAAATGGTATGAAGAAGTTCCTAAAGATCTTCCAATTTTAATCTGTTCTGGTTGGGAAGACCCTGTTGGAAATTACGGTGTTGGCCCAGCTGAGGTAACAGAAAAGCTTCAAGATTCCGGCCATAACGTAAATATGGTTTTATACGAAGAAATGCGTCATGAAATTTTAAATGAAATTGGAAAAGAAGCTGTATGGGAAGATATGCTTGGTTATATCTTAGATATGGCAGATGGCGTATGTGATGCAGAACGTGGATTTGATTGTCAGTTTGAATAATGGTTAATATCGGAAACTCTTGGGACGAAAAACTTAAAGGTGAATTCGATAAAGAATATTACCTTAAGCTTCGTGAGTTTTTAAAAAGTGAATATAGTAATCATGTGATTTATCCTGATATGCACGACATCTTTAATGCTTTAAAAGCTGCAAGCTATGAAGATATTAAGGTTGTAATAATTGGTCAGGATCCTTATCATGAGCCGAATCAGGCTCATGGTATGGCTTTTAGTGTTAAGCCTGGGGTGGAGGCTCCTCCAAGTTTAAAAAATATCTATAAAGAGCTATCAAGTGATATTCCGGGTTTTGTTGTTCCTCAAGATGGTTATTTGCAAAAATGGGCAACACAAGGTGTGCTGTTATTAAACGCCGTTCTAACTGTTAGAGCTCATCAGGCTAATTCTCATAAGGGAAAAGGCTGGGAAATATTTACCGATAGAGTCATTGAGTTAATAAATGAAAAAGAAACTCCGGTAGTATTCTTGCTTTGGGGTGCAAACGCAAGGGCTAAAAAGGCTCTTATTACTAACCCGATTCATTATGTATTAGAAGCCCCTCATCCAAGCCCACTTTCTGCTTATAACGGGTTCTTTGGGTGTAAGCATTTTAGTAAATGCAACGATTTATTAATAAAGTCTGGTCAAAACCCTATTGATTGGTAATGTGGCCAATTACGGCTTTATATTTTATGGCTAATAATGTATAATTAAATCAGTAAGATGTAGGGGTTTATACCCTAAACTCTAAATTTTTTAGGAGGAAATATTATGAAAGTAGCAGTATTTGGCGCTGGAACAATGGGTAGCGGAATCGCTCAGACTTTTGCAAAAGCAGGCAATCAGGTTCAATTATTAGACTTAAGCTTAGATTTTGTTAATGGTGCTATTGCAAAGATCGCTAAGGGATTTGATAAGCAGATTGAAAAAGGCAGAATGGACGCTGCAACAAAAGAAGCTATTCTTAATAACATCACAGCTGCAGAAAAGAAGGACATTGCAGATGTAGATCTTGTTGTAGAAGCTGCATTTGAAAATATGGAAGTTAAGAAGACTCTCTTTAAAGAACTCGACGAAATCGTAAAAGAAGGAGCAGTTTTCGCATCAAATACATCATCTCTTTCAATTACAGAAATTGGTTTTGGACTCAAACATGATACAATCGGTATGCACTTCTTTAACCCAGTTCCTGCAATGAAACTTGTTGAAATTATTCGTGGCGCAAACACAAAGCAGGAAACATATGATTTCGTAAAGGATGCTGCTGAAGCAATTGGCAAGACGGCTGTAGAAGTTAATGAAGCTCCTGGTTTCGTTGTAAATAGAATCTTAATCCCATATTGCAACGAAGGTTTCTTTGTACTCCAAGAAGGTATCGCTTCTGCTAAGGATATCGATACAGCTATGAAGCTTGGTGCAAACCATCCAATGGGCCCTCTGGAACTTTCAGATCTTATCGGTCTTGACATCATTCTTGCTATTATGAACGTTCTTTACACAGAAACAGGCGATAGCAAGTATCGTGCTTGCCCATTACTTAAGAAATATGTACGTTCTGGTAAACTTGGTCGTAAGACAGGCGAAGGCGTATTCAAATACTAATTTCTATAAGATAAATTAACGGCCCCAAGCATTGGGGCCGTTTTTTTATATTAATAAATAAAGGGCCTAGGTGTGAGGAGTCCATTCAGGGCCACACTTTCGCCATCGTCAGGGCTCGCAGGCTCACCCTTCCTCGGCTGCGTTTCGCTGGATGGCCCTTCATGGACTCCTCACACTACGGCCCGTAAATAAAAAGGCTGAATATTGCGCTTGAATTGACGATATTGTATAATAAATACGTATGACTATACCAAATATTGTGGTTTTGGGGTCAAAAAAGGAGAGAAAATGAAAAAAAGTTTAACAATTTTACTTATTGCTGCAATTCTTCTTGCATCAAGTTTAGGAGTAGCTGTTTTTGCAGCTTCTGCGGGTTCTGCAGATGATCCTCTTGTTACAAAAAGCTATTTAGAATCAGTTGTTGCTGATTTAAAGAAATCTGGCGTTGGTTCTTCTTCAGGTAGCTACATTGTTCTTGAAAATCTTGCAAAGGACACACTTGTTGTAGGCGGAAATAGCACAGAGATGATTCTTAGAACAGGAACAGCTGTTGCTTATATCCCGGCTTCTGCTTCTGGCGGGCTTTCAGATTTAACAGCAGGTGCAAATGTTAATAACAATAAATCAATTAGTTTAAACCATCTTATGCTTTTCCCAAGAGATGACGGAAGAGGAATTAAAATCACAAAAGATGGTGCTTATGTTATGGTTAAAGGAGATTACACAATTCAGTAATGAAAAGGATTGTTTCTATTATATTGGTTGTTGCGATGCTCTTTAGCCTTGTTGGCGTAAGTTCATTCGCAGTAGATGCTGAGAAACTAACTCAGCTTGCCGATAAATTATATTGGCATCAAAATTCATTTAAGAGCAACAGTACAGATGGTGATGTAAATGAAAACTATTTTACTTACGCACCAAATACTGATGTTACACCTTATGTAGTTTATGGTCATGATGTTGCGGGGGCTGCTTCAATGTCAAGAGTATTTACTCTTGAAAAAGAAGCTGGCAACACTTTGATTGCCGGAATTAACGGTGACTACTTTACAGTTTCTACAGGCATTCCATTCGGAATTGAAATTAAGGATGGAATTATTAGAAGCAGTGCGCATTCTAGCCTTCCAGAAATAGGGTTTAAGGCAAATGGAAAAGCATTTATCGGAAGATCAAATCTTAATGTTAGATTTACAGATTTAGATTCTAATATTGAGTTTAATAATATTTGCTTCAATAAAGCTCTAACAGATACGAATGGCATGGTTCTGTTTAGCTCTGATTTTGATGCAAACAATCATGCAAGTGGAGACACTACAAATTTAATTATTGATATTGTTTCTGGTGAGGCGACTGTTAACGGAACCATTAGAGGCGTTGTAGTTGACATTGTTCCATCAACTGAAGCATATACATTAAGTGAAGGACAGCTTGTCTTAACGATGGTTACAGGTCGTTATGCCGATATGACAAGCAAGTTTGAAGCTTGCAGTATTGGCGACGAAATTAGCGTTGACTTTATAATGGATAGCGCATGGCAAGATGTAACTCAAGCACTTGGGGCAAAAGAAATGCTTGTTGAATCTGGCAGTGTAAAAACTTTCTCAGATAACACAAGAGCCCCGCGAACAGCGTTTGGTATTAAGAGTAACGGAAGCTTAGTATTTTATACTTGCGATGGAAGAGATGCTGGCGGGTCTAAAGGTTTAACTCTCACCGAGCTTGCTCGCAGAATGTCACAGCTTGGTTGTACATCAGCAGTTAATCTTGATGGTGGTGCATCTACTCAGGTTCATGTCGTTAAGCCTGGCAACTTTGATAAAGAACAGGTAAACACAGATTCTGGTAGTGGCCTTAGATCTTGTGCAAACTATATTTGTTTTAAAAATAATTTAAGCCCAACAGGAAAGGTTGCAAAGCTTTATGCTTATCCTGAATCAATTAGCGTAGCTGCAGAATCAAGTGCTGCTATTACTATTAAGGCTTGTGATACAGCTTGGTATCCAATGACTTTTGCTGCAGACGATGTTAAATATACAGTATCTGACGATTTAGGTTCGGTAGAAAATAATATCTTTACTGCAGGCCTCGCAGAGGGCGAAGGTACAATTACTGCAAGTTGCCAAGGCTTCACTGCGACGATTGACTTAAAAGTAAAATCTGATTGGCCTGAAATTAATATGTCTTATTATGCCGGAACTATAAGAGCTGAAATTGTTGACCCTCTTGGTGAAGGTATTGCAGAAGATGATATTAGATTAACTATTGATGGCGAAGAATATCCATTTGTATACGACGGGCAATATGTTACTGCAACACTTGATATGTTTGATGGATACTTACACCATGTAATTGTTACTGCGAAGAATAGTAAAGGCCATATTACAAAGGGCAGCCTTGGAATTACTCTTAACGAATACTATGATGAAGAAGGCAATGGAGTAGTTATTGATTCAGATCAGGCTCAAGTATTTGCAGATGTAAAAGAAGGCAACTGGGCTAAGCCATATATTGAATATCTTTACCGCAACAATATTGTTAGCGGAAACGAAAAGAACGGGAAGCTTTACTATAACCCAAGTTCAAAAATGACACGTGAAGAGTTCGCAAAGGTTATGGTTTCATGGTATGGCGTTGATTTGGATTTATATTCAGATGTAGAACTTAATTACGCTGATGTAAATAAAATTTCAGCGTGGGCTATCCCATATGTGAAAGCTGCACTTTCATTAGGAATGATGAGTGGCAGCACTTCTAACGGAAAATTAGTATTCAATCCTAAAGGTTCTGTTACAAGACAAGAAGTAATGGCGGTTATAGGTCGTATTACTGAAAGTGGATACGAAAAAGCTAATCTTAAAAAATTTAGTGATAATGATAAACTTGCAAGCTGGGCTAAGGAATATGCGCAGATATTAGTAAAGCAGGGTGTAATCTCTGGATCAAATGGAAAACTATTACCAAATAACCCAGTAACAAGAGATCAAGTAGCAAAGATAATTTTTGAAATCAATTAATGAGAATACTTGTATTTGCGGCCGGTGGTGACATCGGTGGTGGAAAAACTCATATCTTAAATTTAACTCATGAACTGTCAAGGACAAATGAGCTTCGTTTAGTGTGCTTTAGAGTAGGCGAAATGTCTCGCGCTGCACAAGCAATGGGCATTAACACGGTAGCTGTTGATGTAAAAAAAGGCTTTGGTTATGCAAAAAATGTGGCAATGCGCGAGGCGATAAACTTTAATCCTGATGTAATTCATTGTCATGGGTCAAAGGCAAATCTTCTTGGTGTTTTAGTAAAGAAACAACTTGGCATTACTGTAATGACAACAGTTCATTCTGATCCCGAGATTGATTATATGGGGGCACCTCTTCGAAACATCACTTATGGAAATTTGAATCGATGGGCTTTAAGGCACATGGATTACTATGTTTGCGTTAGTAAAGCTTTACAAGATTTATTAATTCAAAGAAAATTCGATCCATACAAGATTGATTTTATTAATAATGCTATAGGGTTTGAGGAAGGCATAGAGTATAAAATAAATTCCGAAACCGTTACGGTTGGTGTTGCCGCAAGGCTTAATCCGGTTAAAGATATTCCAACTTTAGTTAAAGCATTTGCTATAGCTTATAATAAAAATGATAAACTGCGTTTATCAATTGCCGGAATCGGTGAAGAAGAAAAGAAACTAAGAGAATTAGTATCTGAGTTAGGAATTGAAAAGGTTACTACTTTTGAAGGCTGGATTAGTGATGTAAAGTCATTCTTTTCAAGAGTTGATATTAATGCTTTGTCATCTATTTCAGAAGGGTTCCCTTATTCGATTCTTGAAGGCGCAATGATGCATGTCCCTGCTGTTGCCAGCAGAGTTGGGTCTATTCCTGATATTATTATCAATAATGAGACCGGAATAATGTTTGAGGCTGGTGATGTTGATGCATTAGCAAAGGCAATTACGACTCTGGCAGAGAATCCGGATTTAAGAAAACGTTTAGGTGACAATCTTTATAAAAAAGCAAAAGCCGATTTTTCACTCGAAGAAATGTGTGAAAAATGTGAAGGTGTTTACTCACGTTTAATTGCAAGACAGAATCAGCCTGATAGAAATGGCGCCATTATTTGCGGGGCTTATGGTAAGAGCAATGCAGGGGATGAATCTATTCTTCGTGCAATAATTACCAGTTTAAAACAAATAGATGACGATATGCCTATCTATGTAATGTCGAGAAAGCCAACTGAGACAAGTGTACAAACTCATGTTCGTTCATTCTTTATTTTCGACATTTTCAAACTGAGAAGAATTTCGAAAAATATAAAACTCTTTATTTCAGGTGGCGGAACATTAATTCAAGATGCTACATCTACCAGATCTTTGCTGTTCTATTTATTTGCTATTAGAGTTGCTAAGCGTGCAGGTGCAAAAGTTCAACTTTATGGTTGCGGTATTGGCCCAATAAAGAGCTCTCGAAATAGAAAGCTTACTTCGAGAATACTTAACGAGTATGCAGACGTTATTACTCTTCGTGATAGTGAATCACAGATATTATTATCAGAAATCAATGTTGATAAGCCTGAAATAATATTGGCTGCCGACCCAACGGTTAATCTCCCAGCGGTTGAAGAAAGCATTGTTGAATCAGCATTTAATAAGGCAGCTATACCATTTGATGCAAAGAAGATTATTTTCTGCATGCGTCCGTGGGGAGAATTTAGTGATTTAGGCCCTATAATAAGCGCTGCAGAATATGCTTATGAAAAATATAATCTTATTCCGATATTCCTTCCTATGGAGTATCCTCGCGATGTAGAAATAGGCAAAGAAATCGCTGAAAGCTTATCTATTCCTTGCTATGTTTCAACAAATAAACATCCTATTGAAGAACTGCGCGGAATGCTTGCTCATGCAGATTTAGTTGTAGGAATGAGACTTCATTCATTAATTTTTGCTGCTTCGGCTGGATCACCAATTATAGGTATTTCTTATGATGTTAAAGTCGATAGCTTTATTAAAGACTCAGGTGCAAAACGCATTATTGATGTCTTTAATCTAACATCTGAAGATTTAATAAAAAATATTGACCTCGCACTTTCTGATGGAAGAGCGATGGGCTTAGAAACAAAAGTTAGGCTTCAAGAATTAGAAAAGAAAAATGCTGAAGTGGCACAAAGGTTGTTAGGAGATAAGTAATGAGAAAAATACTTTGTCTTTCAACTGCAAATTATTATCCTTTCCCAACGAGAAAGCAAAACATAATGAACCGATTAACTGATTGCGATATTATTTATGTTAATCCGGCTGTCACATATATTGCTCCTCTTAAGGATAAGTCTGCAAATATAAATGCATATAAAGAGGCTCCTGTTAAGGCGAAAGAAAATATATTAGTTTTCAATCAGCCTGCAGTGATGCCTTTCTATAATAAAAAACGTTTTATAAATAATTATAATCAAAAGAATTTTGCTAAGTATCTTGCAAAGATTGTAAAAGATTGCTGGCAAGGCGAGGTAGACTGCATTTGGTGTTACAGCCCAACCGTTTGCGATTTGATAAAACCTTTAGCAAAAGAACTTGGCTTAAGTGAAAAAGATCTTTGGGATAAACTTGTGTATGATTGTGTGGACAGACATTCCGCTTACCCTGGAATGATTGACCCTCAAGTCGTAGATAAAATGGAAGAAGATCTCTCAAGAAATGCAAAATATGTTTTTGCAACTGCTGATGGGCTTTATGAGAGACTTAAAGCTTTTAATGACAATACATATTTAATCCCTAATGGATGCAATTTCGAATTATTTAATAAAGTTGTAGATCTTAAAAAAGAAGGCAGCAAAACCATATTTGGTTTTGTGGGAATGCTTCAAGAATGTACAGACTTTGATTATCTTGAAGCTTTAGCAAAAGCTGTTCCTGATGCAACCATAGAATTAATAGGAAGAAAGCTTCCGGGTGTTGACACTTCTTCTTTAGAAAAGTATTCAAACATTAGTTTTGTTGGGCTTATTCCGCAAGAAGAGCTCCCACAAAGAATAAAAGAGTTTGATGTTTGCTTAAATGTTTTTAGAAATGATGATCTTTCTAAAGATGTAAGCCCATTAAAATTTTATGAGTATTTAGCAACAGGAAAACCTATTGTTAGCACACCGATGCCAAAGCAGGTGTTAGATTATAAAAACTGCATTTATATAGCTGATACTACAGAAAAATTTGTAAATATGTGCAAAGAAGCTATAGCAGATACTGATGATCGAAAAGTGAAACGTCTTGAATATGCAAAGCAATGTTCTTGGGACGAACGAGTAAATACAATGAGAAAAATCTTATCATGGTAAAGGAGAAAGGCTATGGAAGAAAAGAAAAAGAGAAAAATAAATATTATTGATATTATTGTAATATTAGTAATACTTGCTGCAATTGCTGTTGTAGGTGTAAAACTTGCAGGCGATAAAGTTCAAGATGCTGTATCAAGCAAGGTTAATTGTTATGCAGAGGTTGAAATCTATGATGTAAAATCCAGCATTGAAGAAGAAGTAAAGCGTCAAGGCTTAGTTGGTGAAAGAATTGTTTCTGGCAATTCATATATGAATGCAACTGTTGAAAAGGTTTGGTTTGAAGCACAAAACCCTGCAGACGATTTAAAACCTGAAATGAATAAGATGGTAGTTCTTATCAAGACACAAGTTGCTGAAGGAACAGCTTCACCTGCTGTTGGTAGTCAAGAGCTTAGAGCCGGAAAAGACTATATCGTAAAGACTCAGACATTTGAAATGACGGGCACAGTTCGTTATGTTGAATTAGGAAACTATACTAAATAATTATGAAAATAAATGAACTTCTAAAGGGCAGTATGCTTCTTTCAGGAGACGGTGCGCTGCAAGATAAATATGAAGAATCCTTAACATGTAAATGTTGGGACAGCTTTTGTAGTAAAGAAGACCCTGCAAGTACTTCTTGCTACAGAAAATTTTTCATTTGGCTTGAAAAGATTTTTGATAGATCGCTTTCTTGGCCAGTAGATAAAATAGTTTGTTTCTTATTTGCATTTTATCTTCCAATTAGTTATGTCATTCGTAATTTTCTTGGAATTGATATTCTTGCTTCTGTATGGGAAGAATTATTTATCTGCGGTGGAATATTTGTTATTTATCTTAAAGGTAGGTTTGATAGGGTAAGCAGTTTAGAAGTAGCATTATTGCTTTATATTGCAGGATGTCTGTTGCTTTGTATGATTAACAGACCTTATCCGGCAGTTGCCTTCCCGGGTTTTAGAGCGCAGGTTGAATATATTGTTTGGTTCTTTATTATGATCAGATTGATTGATAGTAAGAATACTGCGCGATTTATTATTTGGCTTTTCGCAGGTGTTGTATTTGTTATGTGCCTGCATGGAATTTATCAATATATAGTTGCAGTTCCTGTCCCGGAAAACTGGACAAGCCAATCTGAAATGGCTGTAAGAACAAGAGTATTCTCTATTACAGGAAGCCCAAATATTTTTGGAGACTTAATTGTAATGGCTGCTCCATCTGTTGCTGCATTGATTTATTATTGTAAGAAACCATGGGAAAAATTCGCTGCACTATGCTGTACGGGTATTATGTGTCTTTGCATCTTATTTACTTTCTCCAAAGGTGCATGGGTTGGTTTAATGGTTGCAGTATTAGTATTTGCAATGTATTGTGACAAGAGATTACTTCTTGCAGCTGCAGGCGCTATTGCCGTTGTACTTGCTGCAGTTCCGAGTATAGTAAATCGAATAACATATTTGTTTACATCTGATTATCAAGAGGCAACTTTAAGAGGCGGCCGCGCAATGCGTTGGAACCTTGGCCAGAATTTACTTGCCAGCGGAAACAAGTGGCTTGGTTTTGGCTTTGGTCGTTATGGCGGGGCTGTCGCAATGAATAATAAACTGCTTGATGCAACTGAAGACTTCGATTATTTCTATCTGGATAATTACTATATGAAGACTTTGGTTGAGGGCGGCTATATTGCACTTATTTTGTTCTTGCTTTGTATCGTAGTTTTATTAATTTACGGAGTAAGATCTTGCCATAGATCGGGTTTAAGCTTTAAATCGGAAAGATCAAAAGACCCTTTGTTTAGAAATTCCGGAAATGATAAAGTTCTTTGCGCCGGAGTATTCTCTGGCCTATGCGGAGTACTGGTTCATTGCTATTTTGAAAATATATTTGAAGAAACATATATGATGGCTTACTTTTGGGGCTTAGCAGCAGTTTTAATTTATTTTGGTTATTTTTCGAAAGAAGATGATTAAATGAAAAAGAATACACTTTGGATTACGCAAACAGGAATAATGCTTGCAGCTTTATTAATTCTTCAGTTTGCGACCAAAAGCTTGGGGCAATATGTTACAGGCTCTTGTGTAAATTTTGTTCTTGTGACTTGCACATTGGTGTGCGGTCTTTCAAGTGGAATTGTGATTGCGCTGCTTTCTCCGTTTTTTGCTTTGTTCCTTGGTGTGGGGCCCGCAATATTTGTCTTAACACCATGTATTTCAGTTGCTAACGTTGTAATAGTTCTTGTTTCAGCTTTAGCAAGAAAAAGAATAGAAAAAGGCGAAGCGAAGCAGTTGGTAAATTATATTATTATTGTTTTTGCCGCATTGGCAAAATTCTGCTGTATTTACTTACTAATTGTAAAGCTTGTGCTACCTATTTTAGGGCTTCCGCCAGAAAAAACTGCATTAATGTCTGCTATGTTCAGTTATCCACAGCTGGTTACGGCATTAATTGGAGGCATTTTATCGGTAGCAATTTCTGCTATTATTATTAAAGCGATAAAAAAGCATTAGTTTGTGCTATAATAAGCACAGGCCTATTTGGCATAATAAGGAGATTTTAAAATGAGTAAAATTATTACTGTAGCAAGAGAATTCGGTAGTGGCGGAAGACAGTTCGCAAGAAGACTTGCCGAAGAACTTGGTTATGAATATTATGATAAAGAAATCTTATCAGAAATTGCAAAGCACACAGAGCTTTCAGAAGAATATATTAAATCTGTTGTAGATCGCAAGCCACATAGCTTATTCCCGATTCATATTGGCCAAAGCTTTGGCGGTATGGATTATCAGCTTCAGCAAATGCAGTCAATTTTCTCAGCTCAATTTGATACTATTCAAAAAATCGCAGAAAAGTCTGATTGCGTAATCGTTGGCCGTTGTGCAGATTATATTTTAAGAGACAAAGACCCTTATAGAATTTTTGTATATGCTGACATGGATTATAAGGTTAAGAGATGTCTTGAACATAGAAAAGATGGAGAACCTGATAATGCAGCAGATTATGAAAAGCTGATTAAAAAGCTCGATAAAGAACGTGCTAAATACTATAACGATTATACTGGTCAGGAATGGGGAGACAAAGAATATTTCGATCTTTGCATAAATACTGCAAAGTTTGATATTGATACTCTCGTAAAGAAATTTGTTTCCGTTTGGGATAAATAAATAATAAAAACAGGCCTTACGGCCTGTTTTTTTATTGATGTCATTGCGAGGGCATCGCCTTCTTTTGATGTCATTGCGAGGGCATAGCCCGAAGCAATCTATTTTCCAAGAAGCTCGTAGTTAAAGCCTGCTTCTTTTGCGGCGTTTGCATCGCAGAAGTTTCTTGTATCAAAGAAATTCTTTTGTTTAACTATGCTTGCTAAGTGTTTAAAGTCTAAATCTTTATATTGCTTGTGGTTTACACCAAGTACGACAATGTCGGCATCTTTGCAAGCTTTATCTAAATCTTTTTCAGCAACAAATGGGTCGTGAATGCTTACTGTTGCACCTGCATCTTCTAAGATCTTTCTTAAATAGATTATTGGGCTTTCGCGCATATCATCTACATCAGGTTTATATGTTGTCCCGAGAATGGTGATAGCTTTTCCATTTAATGAACCAAGCATCTTTTCGATTCTGTTTGCAACATACTGAGGCATTCCATCATTGGTGTGTCTGCTTAAATTAATAATTTGAGCAAGGCCAGGTTCTTTTTCTACAATGAACCATGGGTCTACAGCGATGCAGTGCCCACCAACGCCTGGGCCTGGTTGATGAATATTTACTCTTGGGTGCTTATTACAAATATTTATAAGTTCCCAAACATTGATACCTTGTTGTTCACAGATTTTTGCAAGTTCGTTGGCAAAAGCAATATTTACATCTCTAAATGTGTTTTCAGAAAGCTTTGCCATTTCTGCTGTTCTTGCGTCTGTTTCATAAATTTCGCCTTCAACAAAACTCTTATAAAGCTCTGCAATTTTGTGAGAAGCTTCTGGAGTATAACCCCCGGCAACTCTGCTGTTATGAACAAGCTCGTATAAGATTTGCCCCGGGATAACTCTTTCTGGGCTGTGTCCTAAATAGTAGTTGACTCCGGCCTCGTCAAGAATAGGCTTCATAAGAGTGTCAACTGTCCCTACAGGTGATGTTGATTCAAGAATAACTAAATCTCCATCTTTAAGAACAGGGACAATACTTCTTGTTGCGCTTTCTACAAATCGCATATCTGCTGTTTTATCTTCGGTAATAGGAGTTGGTACAGATACGATATAAGCGTCGGCTGTTTCAACTTCTGTTTTACCAACTAAGTGGCCACTTTCAACTGGCTTTTTAATAAAGTCTGCCAGGCCGTTTTCTTCAATTAAAATTTGGCTTTTGTTAAGAGCCTCTACGACTTCGACTTTTTTGTCGACGCCTATAACTTGATGGCCGGCATTAGCAAACATTGCTGCTGTTGGAAGGCCAATATATCCTAATCCAATTACACAAATTTTCATAATAAGCTCCTTTTTATACCCTATTATATTATCATAAAGGGGCAAGTTGTGATACAATATTTTGTATGAAGGTTAATAATTTTATCAAGATTTTGGGAATAAATATAGATAAAGTGACTAAAGCAGAGGCTTTAGGCATTTTTGAGGGTTTTTTGGAGGATTCTTCGTGTAAACAGATAGTGACATTAAACCCTGAGATGCTTATTGAAGCCCAGAAAAACCCTGATTTTAGGGCTTTGCTTTCTGAAAGTGAGTTAGTTTTTCCTGATGGTGTAGGTTTAGTATATGCTTCAAAGATTAAAGGCCAGCCTTTAGATGAACGTGTCACCGGGATTGATTTTACTTATGATGCCCTTAAGCTTTTAGCAAAAAAGAATATGACAGCTTATTTTTTAGGTGCGAAGCCGGGTATTGCAGAGGCTGCAGCGCGTAATCTGGAAAAAGAGATTCCGGCATTAAAAATTGTTGGTGCCCATGATGGATATTTTAAACCAGAAGATGAAGCTGCTTTAATCGAAGATATTAATGCTTCAGGCGCTGATATGCTTTGTCTTGCTTTAGGGGCTCCTAAGCAAGAATTCTTTGCCAATAAATACAAAGATAAATTAAATTGCAAGGTTGCCATCGGAATTGGTGGAAGCTTTGATGTATGGTCGGGAACATTAAAGCGTGCACCGCAGTTTTACATCGATCATAATATTGAATGGTTATATAGGCTCATGCAAGAGCCTTCAAGAATAAAACGTATTGCTAAATTACCGTTATTCTTATTAAAAGTTGCAGTGTATAAGGAGTAGTAATGGATAAAAAATCATTAGAACAAAAAGCTCTTGCCGTAAGACAAGACATCATTAGAGAGGTTTATTATGCAGGCTCTGGACATCCAGGTGGATCACTGTCATGTGCAGACATTTTAACAGTATTATTCTTTGATGAAATGAACATCGATCCAAAGAAACCAAACCTTAAGACAAGAGATAAGTTTGTTATTTCTAAAGGACATGCTGCACCTTGCCTGTATGCCGTGATGGCAGAAAGAGGTTATTTTAAGACAGAAGAACTCAAAACTTTAAGAAAGTATGGTTCTAGACTTCAGGGTCATCCTTCAATGCTTTCGCTTCCTTGCCTTGATATGTCTTCTGGTTCGCTTGGCCAAGGTATTTCCGTTGCAACAGGAATGGCTTTAGCAAATAAAACAGATAATAATCCAGGCAGAGTATATTCAATCGTTGGCGACGGCGAATTGCAAGAAGGTTTAGTATGGGAGGCTGTTATGGCAGCTGCACATTATCAGCTTTCAAACCTTTGCTTATTTGTTGATAATAATGGTCTTCAGATTGACGGCCCTAATGATAAGGTTATGAAGGTTAAGCCAATTGATAAAAAGTTTGCCGCTTTTAACTGGAACGTAATTAAATGCGATGGCCACGATGTGGTAGATATTAAAAAGGCATTAGCTGCTGCAAGAAAATGCAAAGATAAGCCAAGTGTAATCATTGCTAAGACTCATAAGGGAATGGGTGTTTCATTCATGAAAGATAATGTGGGCTGGCATGGAAAGGCTTGCAATAAAGAACAGGCAATTGAAGCATTAAAAGAATTAGGAGGTGAACTTTAATGGCTGATAAGATCGCTACAAGAGATAGCTTCTCAAAATTCTTAGTTGATTATGGTAGAACTCATAAAAACTTAGTTGTAATGAATGCAGATGTTTCTGCTTCAACTCAAACAAAGGCATTCGAAAATACATATCCAGATAGATTCTTTAATGCAGGTATTGCAGAACAAGATATGATGGGTATTGCAACTGGCCTTGCTCATAGCGGAAAAACTGTTATTACAAGTGCTTTCGTATTATTCGCAACTGGCCGTGCATTTGAAGTAGTAAGAAATGCAATTTGCTATACTAAGGCAAACGTTAAGATTTGTGCATCTCATGCTGGTCTTTCAGTTGGGGCTGATGGTGCTACTCATCAGGCAATTGAAGATTTTGCATTAATGTGCTCTCTTCCAAATATGATCGTTGTAAACCCTGCAGACGATGTAAGTGCAAGAAAGCTTTTAAAGCAGGCTTGCGAAATTAATGGCCCGGCTTACGTAAGGCTTGGCCGTGCAGCTGTTCCAGTTCTTTACAATGAAAAGCAAAAGATTACTCTTGGCAAAGCTTTAAAGCTTCGCGAAGGAACTGACGCTACTATTATCGCAACAGGAACAATGGTTAATCCGGCTTTAGAAGCAGCTGATAAGCTGGCTAAAGAGGGTATTAAGGTTCGTGTGCTGGATATGCATACAATTAAACCTATTGATAAAAAGGCTATTATTGCAGCCGCAAAAGAGACAAAATGCATTGTTACCGCCGAAGAACATACAATTTTTGGTGGTTTAGGCTCAATTGTTGCCTCTGTAGTAGCAGAAAATTGCCCGGTTCCAATGAAAATTATTGGAATTAAGGATACATTTGGAGAATCTGGCGAACCAGATAAGCTTCTTAAAAAATATGGCTTAAGCGCAAGCGATATTATTAAGGCTGTAAAGGGCCTTAAAAAGTAAAAAGCCCAATATATGCTGCTGTAGTGTATCAAATCTACTAAATATATGGTATAATTATCTGTCAGGGTTTACCTAAAAATTCCTTGGCAGATTTTTATTTACTTGTGCATTATATAGGGGAAAAAATTTTGATTGATTTTAATAATGTAACAAAAATTTATGATGGGGAAAATGTTGGCCTTGTTAATGCGAATATTCACATTGATAAGGGCGAGTTTGTGTTCCTTGTAGGGGCAACCGGTTCTGGGAAAACGACATTTATAAATCTGCTTTTAAGAGAATTAAGACCAGACAGTGGAGAAATCCTTATCAATGGTGTGGATATTAACAAATTATCTAACAGAGAAATTCCGCAGTATAGAAGGGCTATAGGGACAGTATTTCAAAACTATGGATTGTTCCCAAATAAAACTATTTTTGAGAACGTTGCTTTTGCCATGGAAGTTGTTCATACGACGCCAAGAACAATTAGGCGTCAGGTTCCGCAGCTTCTTGCTTTAGTTGGTATTCCGGAAAAAGCTGATAACTTTCCAAAAGAACTTTCTGGTGGACAACAACAAAGAGTTGCAATCGCACGTGCTTTAGCAAATAATCCACAGATTGTAATTGCCGATGAACCTACCGGAAACTTAGACCCGGCAACATCATTGGAAATTATGCACTTACTCGAAGACATTAATAAGCACGGAACAACTGTAATCATGGTTACCCATGACCCTGAGATTGTTAACAAATTAAAAAAGCGTGTAATTGAAATCGACCAAGGGCATATCGTAAGAGATGATAAGCAAGGAGGTTATGTAGCAAATGTTTAGAAATGCATCATACTCCTTAAAACAAGCAAGTAAACAAATTTGGAGAAACAAAGTAATGAGCGTTGCTTCAACTTTTGTAATTACTGCAATGCTTTTTGTATTAGGATTGTTCTTTATGTTAACTGCTAATGTTAACATGGCTACTGAAGGAGTAAAAGAGCAGTTCAATACTGTTGAAGTTTTCTTACTTGATAAAACAAGCATGGCTGAAAGCTTAAAGATGCAAAAGAGCATTCAGGCTATGGACGAAGTTGACAGTGTAGTCTATATCACAAAAGACGAAGCTTTATTAAACTTTAAAATTAGATTTGGCGAAAACTCGTATCTTCTTGATGGCTTAACAGAAAATCCACTTCCAAATTCTTTAAGAGTTACTTTAAATGATCTTGAGAAGGGTGAGATAGTTGCTGAAGTTTGCAGAACTATGGATGGCGTAGAAGATGTGCGTTATTATGCGACAGAAGTAAATAAAATTTTAGAGATTACATCGGTATTGGAAAAGGTCGCATTAGTAATTGCTGGCTTACTCTTGATCACTTCAATGATAGTTATTTCTAATACTATCAAGATTACTGTTGAATCAAGAAAAGATGAAATCACAATTATGAAATATATTGGTGCAACAAGATGGTTTATCAGAGGCCCAATGCTTTGCGAAGGTATAATTATTGGCTTTATTTCATCTTTAATTGCATTCGGAATCTCATCAGCACTTTATATTAAGATTGTTGATTCATTTGCTACAAGGCTCATGCTTCTTGCATCAACAACATTAGTAGATGCACAGTATATGATTATTAGCCTTGGAATTATTTTCGTAGTACTTGGTATTTCCATTGGTGCTGTAGGTTCAATTATTTCTATGAGAAGGTATTTAAAGGCATAATATGAAAAATAAGAAAAATTTTAAAAGAATATTGTGGCTTTTAACAATAGCTATCATGATTGTATCTGTGGCTATTCCATACTCTTTTGGTGATTCTCAATCAGAGCTTGATAAAGTTAATGCCGAAAGAGATGCTTTGAATAAGAAATATACAGATACTAAAGCAAGATCAAATGCTCTGGCTAGTGAAATAAAGACTCTTGAAAAACAGATTTATAGTTCTGAATTAGAAATTAATACTCTTGAAAACAATATTAATACGACTAAAGATGAAATCAATCAAGCATTAATTGATCTTGAAAATAAAAAAGCTGAAGTTGGCGAGCAAAATGAAAATCTTAATGAAAGACTTCGTGCAATGTACAAGAACGGTGAAGTTGGAATGCTTTCTGTTCTTTTAGGTTCAAGCAATATGTCAGAGATGATGACTAATATGGATATCATCGAGCGTATTTATGCTGCCGATGCAGAAATTCTTTCAGAACTTCAGGTTCAATATGATGGCATCCAGGCTGAAAAAGACAGGCTTCTTGCTTTAAAAGAAAGATTAGAAACACAGCAAGAAGAAGTTACAGCAAAGAAGGCAAGCCTTGCATCGTCAAAGACAACAGTTGCGCAAAAGAAGAAAGTTGTTGATGCTGATGCAAAGGTTCTTTCTCAGCAAATTGACGATCTTAACAAAGAAGCAGATAGACTTATTGCTGATATCCTTAGACTTCAAGGTACTGATGCTTATGTTGGTGGTACTATGTGCTGGCCATCACAAGCAAGTACAAACATCACTTCACCATTTGGTAACAGAATGCATCCGATATTAAAAGTTTATAAGATGCATACTGGTATTGATATCGGTGCTGCTGGTGGCACAAATATTCTCGCTGCAAATTCCGGCGTAGTTATTTCTGCCGGATGGAATAATAGTTACGGATATATGGTTATGATCGACCATGGTGGCGGAATCGTGACTTTGTATGCACATTCATCTAAACTTCTCGTTTCAAAGGGAGATGTAGTTTCAAGAGGACAAACTATCGCACTTGTTGGTTCGACAGGTATGTCAACTGGTAACCACTTGCATTTTGAAGTTCGTCTTAATGGTGCATATCAAAACCCACTTAACTATGTTTCAACAAGCGTAAGAAAGTAATATGAGAAATTGGATTATTCAAGAAGTTGATAATACGCCCATCAGGGACTCCTTTGGAGTCCCTGTTGCTATAAGTAAGATGTTACTTCGCAGGGGAATTCCTGAAGATAAAATTCAGGACTTTTTGTCGTGCAATCCTAAAGAAACTTACGATCCATTCTTGTTTGAGAATTTAGATGCAGCCGTAAGAGTTATTTTAGAAGCTTTAGATACAGGAAGAGAAATAGTAATCTATGGTGACTATGATGCTGATGGTGTAACAGCAACGGCTCTTTTATATGGCGTGTTTAAAAATTTCTCTACGAAGGTTGATTTTTATATTCCATCAAGATTTGTTGATGGCTATGGTCTTAACAATGCTGCTTTAGAAAAAATATCTAAGAAGCATCCGAATGCTTTAATAGTTACTGTCGATTGCGGAAGCACTTCCAAAGATGAAGTTGAATATGCTAAGAGCATAGGCTTTGATGTAATTGTTTCTGATCATCATAGTTTCGAAGAAGCAAGAACTCCGGATTGTTTAATCTTAAATCCAAAGAAAGAAACTAATCCTTACCCATTCAAAGATTTGTCTGGTTGCGGAGTAGCATTTAAGCTGGCTCAGGGCATTCAGAGAATTTGTGATGAAAAGGATGATAATAGATTTACAAAAGCTCAGCTTAACGAATTACTCGACTTAGTTGCAATTTCAACTATTGCAGATGTAGTTCCTTTAGTTGGTGAAAATAGAACTCTTGTTAAATATGGCCTTAATGTAATTAATGAAAGAAGAAGACGTGGCCTTGCTGCGCTCTTTGATGTTCTTGATATTGATGGAACAATTTCAAGCGATAATGTTGCTTATATTCTTGCTCCAAACATCAATGCTTTGGGCCGTATGGGGACTGCGGGCCTTGGAGTAGAGCTTCTTGAAGGTTCTACTAAGAGCATGGCAGAGCTTTATGATTTGGCTTCAACTATGATTGACAACAACAAGGCAAGAAGACAAGAGCAAGATAGAACTGCAAAGATTTGCAATGAAGCACTTGCTAAAGAAAACTGCGGAGATTACTTTTTGGTGATTAATGCTCCGGGTGCTCATGAAGGTGTTGCCGGAATCGTTGCTGGAAATTTAAAAGAACAATACTTTAGACCTGTATTCATTTGTACTCCAAATGAAGAGGGCGTGCTGAAGGGTACAGGAAGATGTATCCCTGGAATAAACTTGCATGAACTTATGGCAAAGCATTCAGATTTATTTATTAGATTTGGTGGCCATGCCGGGGCTTGTGGTTTTTCAATCAAAGCAGAAGATTTTGAAAAACTAAGAGATGTAATGCAAGAAGAAGTGAAAGAGATTTTAAAAGAAACTCCAGATGCTTTAACAGAAAATTTGTATATAGAAAAAATTCTTGAACCAGGTGAAAAGACATTGAGCTTTGCAAAAGAACTGCAAAAGCTTGAGCCTTTTGGTGAGGCAAATGCTAAACCAATCTTTTGTATTATGAATGCACAAACAAGAAACCTTGGATACATGGGTTCTGAATCTCAGCATGCAAGATTTTTTGCAAACTGTAGCGATGGAACATCGGTTCCATGCGTGTTATTTAAAAGAGCTTCTGAATATGCAAAATTATTAGACTCCGGCGTTAACATTGATGTCGCAGGCGAAATTACAGTTAATGAATATAACGGTAAGCAGAAGCTTCAAATGATAGTAAAAGATATTAGAAGGAGCCAAAATTGAAAAGAGTTTCAATTACAAAAGCATTTTTGTCAATATTGATTGTTCTGTCAATAATAATTGGCGGGGCGATAGCTTTTATTTTTATTAATCCTAATGTTCTTGGCCTTTTAAGTTCTGATGGCAGAGTCACTATTAGCATAGATGACTATAACAATTTAATTGAATTGTACGATCGCTATGGAAAGGCTGAAATAATTAGAAAAGATATCAAAAATACTTTTTATAAAGAAGTTGATGACGATGCTCTTAATACAGCTATGCTTAAAGGTCTTGTTGCAGGAACCGAAGACATTTATTCAGGATATTATACAGAAGATGAGTACAACGAATTAATGGTTTCGTTAAGCGGCGAATATGATGGTGTAGGAATGACCATGACACAAAATGAAAATGGTTATATTGAAGTATTGGCTGTTACTAAAAATTCTCCTGCAGCGCAAGCAGGTGTTGGCATTGGTGAATTTATCATTAAGGTAAATGGCGAAACTTATGATGCTAATTCTATGGATCTTTGTGCCGCAGCTATTCGAGGGAAAAAGGGCACAACTGTAAAAGTTACATTCATAAAGGATGGGCAAGAAATAGAAAGAGAGTTTACAAGAGCTCATATTACAACAGATACAGTTGAATACGAAATGCTTGAAGGTGGCATTGCACGCATCGCAATTAGCTCATTTGAAAATGCCACATCAAAAGATTTTAAAGCTGCCCTTGATGCTGCTAAAGATGCAAAGGCTTTAGTAATTGATTTGCGTGATAACCCTGGTGGGCTTGTTGATTCTGCTATTGAAATTGCTGATGAACTTATGGACAATGCAACAGTTGTTTATATAGAAGATCATAACGGTAATAAGGATTATTATAAGACAGGCGATGGCAAAACCTGGACTAAGCCATTTGTCGTTTTGATAAACGAAAATTCTGCATCTGCTTCAGAGATATTTGCAGCCGGAATCCAAGATAATAAAGTGGCGCCAATTGTTGGCGCAGTATCTTATGGAAAGGGAATTATTCAATCTCTTGAGCAGCTTTCCGATGGAAGCGCCATCAAGCTTACAAAGTGGCAATACTTTACTCCAAGTGGAAAGATGATTAATAAGATTGGTGTTACACCAGACTATATGGTTGAAGCTGTTGAGGGTAAGGATGCTCAGTTAGAAAAGGCAATAGAATTACTTAATAAATAAAAAAGAAGTAGGCTTTGCCTACTTCTTTAATTTATCAATCATTCGTTTATAGCCTTCAGAACCATAGGCCATACATCTGTTGATTCGAGAAATTGTTGCAGCAGATGCGCCAGTCTTTTTTTCGATATCTATATAAGTCATTTTTTGATCAAGACACTTTGCAACTTGCCAACGCTGTGACATTGCTTGCAGTTCTTTAACTGTAACAAGATCTTCAAAAAATCTATAACATTCTTCTTTGCTGTCTAAACTAATAAAGGCATCAAAGAGTTCATCAATATCTTCTGATTGAAATTTTGAATTATAGCCCATAACTATCTCC
The DNA here is from genome assembly GCA_030536235.1 of Bacillota bacterium. GTDB lineage: Bacteria > Bacillota > Clostridia > Peptostreptococcales > Anaerovoracaceae > UBA1764. The sequence continues at coordinate 6,760 of JAUNQK010000006.1, read as the reverse complement.
ACTTTTACACTTTACTGCATTAATGTAATTCTATTATAACGAAATAGTGTATAATAAACAAGGATGAAAATATACTTATTAAAAAAAGAAAAAGGGAAAAAATATGAAAGCAAAGCTATTTGTGAAAAAGCTTTGCATTTTGACTTGAAATACGCTGAAGATAAGCCAATTGGATGCTCAATTAGTGATACTAAAAACTTTTGGGCTATAGCTATTGGAAATTGCGGTTTAGATATAGAAGAAAGCAATAGAAGGGTAAAACCTACTATAGTTAAAGCTTTACATAATACTGAACAAAAGTATTTAGAAGGCTTAAGCTTTGGAACCTCTGAATGGTATAAAGAGTTTTTATACATTTGGACGGCAAAAGAGGCATATTTTAAACTTACCGGAGTCTATTTTAAACAGTTTAGTGTATTAGATGACAATATGTTAATGAAGCCTATTTTTAAACATTTTGAAGAAAAAGGCCTTATTATTTGCCTGGCTTCAGACGAAGACGGAGAAATCGAATGTATTAAATATGCGGGGGCTGTTTCAAAGCCTTGTTTTGATTATGCTGCTGATCTTCTTTCTATGAAAGCATATTCAAAAGCTGATTTGATTAAAAAGCTTAAGACAAAAGGCTATCCGGAAGACGATATAATAGAATGCACCAATAAAATGGAAGAATTTGGCTATATTAATGACGAAGAATATGCAAAACGCTTCGCCGAAAATGCTGTTTTAAATGGAAAGGGCAATAGATATATTAGTCAAAAGCTTAGTCTTAGTGGAATTGATAGATCGCTTATTCCACAACCAGAAGATGAATATGAAAGGGCTTTAGCTGTCGCAGAGTCTATGCACGGAAAAAAACCTGAACAAATAGGGCGCAGGCTTGCAAGCCTTGGTTTTGCAGCGAATGTGGTCTATAAGGTATTGGCAAAAATACGCTAAAATTGTATAATTAAGCGTTATTTAATTATTAATTGACCTAAGTACAGAGAACGCTTAGGTCGGGAGGAAACACAAATGTATAAAAACTTATCTGATAAGCCAATCGCAGAAGTGCAGTTAGCTATGGCAGACAAATGGGCAGAGGAAAATCTTCTTGAAAAGTGCGTAACTGAAAGAAAAGATTCTCCTTCTTTTATTTTCTATGAAGGCCCACCTACAGCTAATGGCAAGCCAGGCATTCATCATGTTATTGCTCGTACACTTAAAGACTCTGTATGCCGCTATAAGACAATGCAAGGCTACAAGGTAACAAGAAAAGCAGGCTGGGATACTCACGGTCTTCCAGTAGAAATTGAAGTTGAAAAACAACTTGGATTTAATGGCAAACAAGATATCGAAAAGTATGGTATTAAGCCATTTAATGAAAAGTGTAAGGAATCTGTTTTCACATATGAAAGTATGTGGAGAGACATGACTCATAGAATGGGTTATCTCATTGATATGGATAATCCATATATTACTCTTGATAATAACTATATTGAAACAGAATGGTGGATTCTTAAAGAATTCTTCAAAGCTGGTTTAATTTATGAAGGACACAAAGTAACACCTTATTGTCCACGTTGCGGAACAGGCCTTGCTTCTCACGAAGTAGCTCAGGGCTATAAAGATGTAACTGTTATTACACTTACTGTTCCTTTCAAGAAAAAAGGTGAAGAAAATACTTACTTCCTTGCATGGACAACAACTGCTTGGACACTTGCAGCTAATGAATTCTTAGCAGTAGGCCCTGAAGTTGACTATGTAAAAGCTAAGCAAGGAGATAATTTCTATTATTTAGCTAAGGCATTAGCAGATAAGGTTCTTAGCCCAAACGGCGAATACGAAATTGTCGAAGAGATGAAGGGTAAAGATCTTGAAGGTATGGAATACGAACAGCTTATGCCATTCGTAGAAGTCCCTGGCAAGGCATTCTTCGTAGGAACTGCTGAATATGTTTCTACAGAAGATGGTACTGGTATTGTACACTGTGCTCCAGCCTTTGGTGAAGACGACTATCAAGCCGGAAAGAAATACAATATCGCAGTAGTAAACCCAGTAGATCTCGAGGGTAAATATACAACAACACCTTGGCAGGGTAGATTTATTATGGAACCTGGCCTTGATGTTGAAATTATTAAGTACTTAGCAGGCGAAGGTAAGCTTTATGCTAAGGAAAAAATTTCTCACAATTATCCACATTGTTGGCGTTGCGATACACCACTTGTTTATTATGCTAAACCATCTTGGTATATCGAAATGACTAAGCTTCGTGATAAGCTTGTTGAATGCAATAATACAGTTAATTGGCATCCGGCAACAATCGGCGAAGGCCGTTTCGGAAACTGGATTGCTGATGTAAAAGACTGGGCTATTTCAAGAAATAGATATTGGGGTACACCAATTAATATTTGGCGCTGCGAATGCGGAAACCTTGAATCTATCGGGTCAAGAAAAGAATTAGCAGATAAGGCTATTGAAAATATCTCAGAAGATATCGAACTCCATAGACCGTATGTAGATGATGTTCACCTTAAGTGCGAAAAGTGCGGACAGACCATGAGCAGAATTCCGGAAGTTATGGACTGCTGGTTTGATAGCGGCTCGATGCCATTTGCACAAAGACATTATCCATTCGAAAACAAAGAAAACTTTGATAAAGACTTCTTCCCAGCAGACTTTATTTGCGAAGGTATCGACCAAACAAGAGGTTGGTTCTATTCACTTCTTGCGATTTCTACATTCGTAAAGGGACAGTCACCTTACAAGAACGTATTGGTAAACGACCTCGTTCTTGACAAGGAAGGCAAGAAGATGAGTAAACATAAAGGTAATACCGTTAACCCATTTGAACTCTTTGATAAGTATGGAGCAGATGCAGTTAGATGGTATTTACTCTCAGTTTCTCCAGTTTGGCTGCCAACAAAGTTTGATGAAGATGGTCTTATTGAAGTACAGGGTAAGTTCTTCGGAACATTAAGAAATGTATATAATTTCTTTACTCTTTATGCTAATACAGATAACATCGATGCAGCAAACTGCTTCGTAGAATATGATAAGCGCCCAGAACTTGATAGATGGATTCTTTCAAAGTATAACAAACTTGTTCAATCTGTTACCGATGCAATGGAAGAATATGATCACAACAAGACTGTTAAGATGATCACAGAATTCGTTAACGAAGATTTATCTAACTGGTATATCAGAAGAGCAAGAAGAAGATTCTATCAGGAAGGCCTTAGCGAAGATAAGAAGGCTGTATATTCTACAACTTATGAAGTTTTAGTTGGCCTTGCAAAGTTAATGGCACCATTTGCACCATTTATCTCAGAAGAGCTTTATCAGAATCTTACAGGTGAAGAAACTGTTCATACAGCTATGTTCCCTAAAGCAGATGAAAAGCTTGTTGACAAGGCTCTCGAAACAAGAATGGACCTCGTTCGTGATATAGTTACTATGGGTCGTGGAATTAGAGAAAAGGCTAAGATTAAAGTTCGTCAGCCTCTCTCAGAGCTTCTTGTAGACGGAAAATATGAAAATGATATTGCTTACATGGCAGATCTTATCAAAGAAGAGCTTAATGTTAAGAATGTTGTATTCGAAAAGCAGATGGATAAATTCCTTAACTATCAGCTTAAGCCAGACTTTAGAGTAGCAGGCCCAATTTTAGGACAAAAGATTAAAGCCTTTGGCGGTGCAGTTAATAAACTTGATCCAAAGCAGGTTCTTGCAGATCTTAGCACAAACGGCAAGGTAGTTCTTAACCTTAACGGAGAAGATACAGATATTACATCTGATATGGTTTCTGTAAATGTTCAGGCTAAGGAAGGCTTCACAGCTGATCAGCAGGGCGAGCTTTGTGTAATTCTTGATACTAACTTAAGTGATGAGCTTATTTCTGAAGGTCTTGCAAGAGAACTTGTTTCTAAGATTCAGCAGATGAGAAAGAATAAGAACTTCGAAATGATGGATCGTATTCAAATCTTTGTTGATGCTGATGATGATGTTAAGAAGGCTATTGAAGGTTATGCTGATTACATCAAGAAGGAAACATTAGCAGATAGCATTGCTGATAAGACTGGTCTTGAAGAATTTGATCTTAATGGTCATAAGACAGGAATTGATGTAGTAAGATAAGAAAAATGAAAATTAAGGCCACTTGTGGCCTTAATTTTTTTTGTATACAACATATTGTATTTTTGCACACAAGGGTAGTATAATCGTATACAAGTATACGAGGCAAATTATGGATTTATTTGAAACATTAAGAGACGACATTTTAAAGCAAAAAATTGAGAACGGTACCAAGCTTACAGAAGCTGCGGTATGCGAAATGTATGGAGTTAGCAGAACTCCGGTTAGAGAAGCTTTCCAAAAGCTTGAGCTGGATGGGCTTATTGATATTATCCCAAACAAAGGGGCTTTTGTTAGAGGCTTAACCCCGCAAGACATTGAAGACATGTACGAACTGAGAAAGGCATATGAAATTATTTGCGTTCAGTTCGCTATTGATAGAATCACAGATGAAGAAATGAATAAGCTAAAAGAGAGCTATGATTTGATGGAATTCTTTAGAATTAAAGAAGACCCAGTTAAGTTTATGGGAATGAATACTGAATTTCACCAAATTCTCTACAATGCAACCGACAATAGGATGCTTCAGCATGTTTTAACTTCATATCAGGTTTATACAAAGAATACAAAGCTTAGTCTTGAATATATCAGGGAATATTTTGATGATGTTTTAGCCGAGCATAAAGCTATTTACGAAGCTATCGTGAACAAGGATAAAGATGCTGCTGCAAAAGCTGCAGCTGTTCATATGGAAAACAGTAAACGCAGAGCTGGCTTTGGAGTAGAAAAGTAGTAACATGGCGAAACTCATTCAAAGAAATAAACTGAAGGTGATGGATGCACTTATTAATGAGTATCCAGATGCCGGATGCGCACTTAATCATGAAACAGTTTTTCAACTTTTAGTTGCAACAGTTCTCTCGGCTCAGACGACTGACGCTTCTGTTAACAAAGTAACTCCTCAGTTATTTAAAATAGCCCCCGATGCAAAACACATGGCGAAGCTTAGCATTGATGATGTTTCTCAAATCATTCACAGCATAGGAATGTATAAGCAAAAAGCTAAGCATGTAGTGGAACTTTCTAAACAATTAGTTGAGAAATATGATGGCGAAATACCTTGTGATTTCAGCTTATTACAGCAATTGCCTGGTGTTGGGCGTAAGACTGCAAATGTAGTTTTATCAGTAGGGTTTAACGAACAACATATTGCAGTTGATACTCATGTTTTTAGACTCGCTAATCGTATTGGGCTTGTTGAAGAAGATAATGTTCTTGATACAGAGTATGCACTCATGAAGTGCATTCCTAAAAATCATTGGACAAAGATGCATCATGCATTAATATTTCACGGAAGAAAAATTTGCGATGCAAAGAAACCTAAATGTGAAACATGTTGCATTAAAAATATATGCAAAAAGAATAACCTGTGATACAATAAAACGAAGAGGTTTTTAAAAATGAAGAAAACAGTAAAAGACATTGATATCAAAAACAAAAAAATTATTTGCCGTTGCGACTTTAACGTGCCAATGAAGGATGGAAAGATTACCGACGATTTTAGAATCGTGTCAGCTCTTCCAACAATCCAGTATATGTTGGACAATGGAGCAGCGGTTATTTTATGTTCACACATGGGTAAGCCAAAGGGACAGCCAAAGCCAGAACTTTCACTTGCTCCTGTTGCAGAAAGAATTTCAAAGCTCTTAAAGAAGCCTGTTAAATTCGCTAAGTCTGATGTTGTTGTAGATGATTCTGTAAAAGCAGCAGCTGCAGATCTTAAAGCCGGCGAAGTAATGCTTCTTGAAAATGTAAGATATAGAGCTGAAGAAGAAAAGAATGATCCACAATTCTCAAAAGATCTTGCAAGCCTTGCAGAAATTTTCGTAAATGATGCATTTGGTACAGCTCATAGAGCTCATGCAAGTACAGCTGGCATTGCTGATTATCTTCCAGCAGTAAGTGGATTCCTTATTGAAAAAGAGCTTCAGTTCTTAGGTGATTCTCTTGATAATCCAAAGAGACCTATGGTTGCTATTCTTGGTGGGTCAAAGGTTTCTGATAAGATTGGTGTAATTGAGAATCTTATTAAGAAAGCAGATACCATTATTATTGGTGGCGGAATGGCATATACATTCCTTGCTGCTAATGGTATGAACATTGGTACATCTCTTTGTGAAACAGATAAAATCGACTTAGCAAAGAAGCTTCAGGCTAAAGCTAAGAAGAAGGGTGTTAAACTTTTACTTCCAGTAGACAGCAAAGTTGGCGATAAGTTTGATCCAAGCTGCAAAACAAAGATTGTAGATAGTGATAAGATGCCTGATGGTTTCATGGGCATGGACATTGGTCCTAAGACTATCGAACTTTATACAAAGGAAATTAAGAAAGCTAAGACCATTATGTGGAATGGCCCAATGGGCGTTTTCGAATTTAAGAAATTCGCTGCCGGAACAAAGGCAGTTGCTATGGCAATGGCAGAAAACAAAGGCATAACAGTTATCGGTGGTGGCGATAGTGCTGCTGCAGTTAAACAGTTTAAGCTTGATTCTAAGATGACACACGTTTCAACTGGTGGCGGTGCTTCATTAGAATTCCTTGAAGGTAAGGTACTTCCAGGTGTAAAATGCCTGCAAAATAAACCTAATGTTAAATCTAATTCAAAGAAGGTGGAAACAATGGCAGAAACAAAGAAGAAAGCTCCTGC
>JAUNQK010000109.1 GCA_030536235.1 Bacillota bacterium | reverse complement strand
AGGACGTAAAGCTTATGGACGAAAGAATCTTCAGAGAAGAAAAGATGGGTCTCAAGCTTTAATTAATGGCTTTAATTAGCCGTACTGGTTGGTGACCTTCACCAACCAGTACGAGGAATTATTTTATACATATTTTTTAAGAAAGGTAGAAAAGAATATGGTTAGTTTAATTGGTATCTTTGTAGGATTAGCAATTCTTATCCTTTTATCCTACAAGGGCGTATCCCCAATCTGGGCTGCTCCAATTTGCGCACTCATCGTTGCAGCATTTGGCGGCTTAAATCTTATCGATGCTTATGCAGAAACATACATGACAGGCTTCATCGGATTCACAAAGTCATGGTTCCCAACATTCATGCTCGGAGCTATCTTTGGTAAGATCCTCGACATGACTGGAGCTGCTAAGTCAGTAGGTTACTGGGTAGTAAAGGTAGTAGGAAGCAAGAGAGCTATCCTCGCTGTAGTTCTTTCTTGCGCAGCTATCACATACGGTGGCGTATCCCTCTTCGTAGCTATCTTCATCGTATACCCACTTGCTGTTTCTGTATTCAAGGAAGCTAACATTACAGAAAGACTTATCCCTGGCGCATTCGCTTGCGGTGCTTTCACATTCACAATGACAGCTATTCCTGGCACACCACAGATTCAGAACTTAATCCCAATGCAGTACTTCGGAACAACACCAAGTGCTTGCCCAGTTCTCGGTTTAATCGCAGCTGTTATCATGCTCGTTGCTGGTGTAGTATGGCTCACAATTAGACAGAAAGCTTACGAAAAGAAGGGTATCGGATTCGAAGGAAGAAAAGAAGTTGCTGAAGCAGATCCTAACGAAAAGATCATGAGCCCAATTCTCTCATTCCTCCCACTCGTAGTTGTAGTTGTTGTTCTTGCTATTACTGGCCAGATCATCATCTCCCTTGCTATTGGCGTAGTTCTTGCTATCGTAACAGCATGGAAGAAAGTTATGGATTATGGCTTCGTAAAGATCATGAACGAAGGTGCTGCTGGTTCCATGGGTTCCATCATCAACACATCCGCTGTAGTAGGTTTCGGTGCTGTTGTTAAGGCAGTTGCTGGTTTCGGTATCTTAACAGACGCTATGATGAGCGTTGGTGGAAACCCACTTATCGCAGTAGCTATCGCTGTTAACGTACTTGCTGGTGCTACAGGTTCCGCTTCCGGCGGTATGGGAATTGCTCTCGAAGCACTCTCAGAAAAATTCGCAGTTATGTCACAGGAAAGTGGTGTTCCACTTGAAGCATTCCACAGAATCGCTTCCCTCTCCTCTGGCGGACTTGACTCACTCCCACACAATGGTGCTGTTGTAACAGCTCTCTCTGTTTGCGGACTTACACACAAAGAAGCATATCTTGATATGTGCATGACATCTGTTGTTATTCCAATTTGCACAACAATCATCTGCATTATCCTTGCTTCACTCGGTATCGTATTCTAATTGAATAAGTTATAGAGAGAAAAACCTCCGGATTAATTATCCGGAGGTTTTATTATGCGATGAAATTATAGGTTTAAAGTTAAGAAAGTTTTGGTTAAATAAGGATGCATTCGTGCATCTTTATTTTAATTTAAAGTATTTTTAATCTATACAAAAAATTTTACAAAAATAAACTGAAACTAAATTTTTTGTTAGTAAACATGTAATAGCAACATAATTGTCAAAATATTATCATACCAAATAGGGAGATTGTGACCCTGAATTTATTATTGCAATACTAAATTAATTATTACAAATGAAAAAGGAGTGTGAAAAATCATGGTTAAAGTAATGACCGCAGCAGATGCTATCCATA
>JAUNQK010000045.1:4353-7510 GCA_030536235.1 Bacillota bacterium | reverse complement strand
GTAAGTTTAGTTGAAACCATTGCCAAGTCTTTAGTAAGCAGCCCTGATGAAGTTAGTGTTAGAGAACTTCCCGCAAGAGGCGATTCAATGGTAATTGAACTGAAGGTTGCGGAAAAGGACATGGGCAAGGTTATCGGCAAGCAAGGTCGTATTGCAAAAGCTCTTAGAACTGTTGTAAAGGCGGCTGCCGTTAAACATAACAAGAAGGTTATTGTGGAGATAGTATCCTAATGGATAGAATTAAACTCGGAAAAATAACCGCTCCTGTTGGAGTTAAAGGAGAAGTGCGGGTGTACCCATATACAGATGAGCCAACCCGCTTTTCTGCTATTAAGGAACTTTGGTTAGAAGACGAACCGGCAAAAATTGAAAGAGTTCACTATCAAAAGAATATGGTAGTTGTAAAGCTTGATATTGTTCCTGATAGAAATGCAGCAGAACTTCTTCGAGACAAAGAGCTTTATCTTGATAGAGATAAACTTTGGGATGTGCCTGAAGACACATATTTTATGCAAGATATTCTTGGAAGTAGATGCGTAAGTGATGAAGGTACTGAACTTGGTGTGCTTACAGATTTAATTGAGAATCCGGCACATGATATTTTTGTTATAAAAGATGCAAACGAAGTAGAGCATCTTGTTCCAGCAGTTAAAGAATTTATCAAGAGCGTAGATGACAAGAATAAGGTTATTGTTATCCACCTTATTCCTGGATTATTTGATTAATGAATATTAAAATTTTGACTCAGTTTCCTGAAATGTTTGCTGCAATTACAAGCGAAAGCATTTTAGGCCGAGCTGCTGACAAAGGAATATTAAATATTGAGCTACTCAATATTAGAGACTATAGCACTGATAAACATTTAAAAACCGACGATACACCTTTTGGGGGTGGTGCCGGAATGGTTATGCAGTGCCAACCGGCTTTTGATGCTTTAAAAGCAGCAGGGGCTAAGGGCAAGAGAACTATTTACATGTCTCCGAGAGGCAAAGTCCTCGACCAAACTATGATCGAAGAATTGTCAAAGGAAGAAGACCTTGTAATTCTTTGTGGTCACTATGAAGGCGTTGACCAAAGAATTATTGATGAGTGGAACATGGAAGAAGTCTCAATCGGTGATTATATTTTAACCGGAGGGGAACTTGCTGCAATGGTTCTTGTAGATTCTGTAAGCAGACTGGTTCCGGGCGTGCTTGGAAGTAGCGAATCTTTGGCCGAAGAATCAATTTATTCAGGCCTTTTAGAGTATCCGCAGTACACAAAACCAAGAGAATATGAGGGTTTAAATGTACCAGAAATTCTTTGTAATGGTAATCATGAATTGATTCATTTATGGCAGTGGCAAGAGAGTCTAAAATTAACTAAAAAAAGACGTCCCGATCTTTTCGAAAAATACTTAAAATCTTTAGGAAAATTAAGTAAAAAAGAGAAAAAGATCTTAGATGAAGTCTTAAATAGTGAGGAATAACCTATAGGTAGATACAAATATTGTATCTACCTTTTTAATATGCTACAATATATAGTATGAAAAATCGTAAAATGGCCATAATAATAGGCACAATTTTTGTGCTTGTTTGTCTTGCGCTTTATTTCTTTATTTATATAATTCCGGATATTTCAGGGGCACTTACAGAGACAGCAGTAGCTTCATATGGTGAAATGCGAATCTCTAATAAGTATCCAGCTGTTGTTGTACGTGAAGAGAATGTACAAAGAGCTGATATGGCCGGAAATGTTAGTTGGTATGTTGATAACAACATTAAAACAAGAAAAGGGATTAAAGTGTTAGACATTTTAGGCAACGGTACTTCATCAGAATTATGTCCAACAACTGGTGTTGTTAGCTATTACTATGATGGCTATGAAAAAATCTTTACGCCTGATACTTTATCTGAGGTTGATACATTTCTTCCTGTAGATGAGAAAACTGGTGAAAGAGTAGCTATTGAAGTAAAAGATGTTAGAAAAGAAACCGTTGAATACGACGATGTTCTTTATAAAGTAATTACTAACGATACTTGGTATACAGTTGTTTTCGTTTCACCTGAAGAAGCAGAAAACTTTTTTGCAGGCGCTAAAGTTTCAATAGGATTTGATAATGAATTTGTTTCAGCGACCATTCAAGATGTTGTTGTAAAAGAAGATAAAGCCCTTGTAATTGTTTCTACTGCAAAATATCTTAGTACATATGATAAGCTTCGTGAATGTGAAGTTGAACTTGTAACTCAAGATGAAAAAGGCCTAATTGTTCCAAATACTGCAATCGCAACTGTTGATGGTGAAACTGGTGTCTATGTAAAGAAAATTGACGGTTCATATGTTTTTGTAAACGTTAAGGTAAAAGCATCTAACGCGACAGATTCAGTAGTATTTGCCGATCAATACTCTGTTGTAACAGAAGAAGGTGCAAATGATATTGTTTATACTATTAGTTTATATGATGAAATTCTAAAAGATGCTACAAAAAAGAATTGATGCTATAACTAAAGATTTACCAAGTAGTATTAAACTAATAGCAGTTAGTAAAACTCATACTGCAGATGAAATTAATGCTGCTATAGATTGCGGAATTACTGATATAGGTGAAAACAAAGTTCAAGAAATTTTGTCAAAATATGATTCCGTAAAAAAAGTAAACTGGCATTTTATTGGCCATTTACAAACAAACAAAGTTAAACAAATTATTGATAAGGTATATATGATTCATTCTGTAGATTCTCTTCACCTTGCTGAAGAGATTTCTAAAAGAGCTACACATGAAGTTAATATACTTATTCAAGTAAATGCAGCAGGCGAAGAACAAAAATTTGGGGTTAGCCCCGATCAAGTTTTAGATCTTGCAAATTCAGTTAAAGATTTGCCTAATATAAAACTTCGCGGATTGATGCATATTGCCCCCGCAGCAGATAATCCAGAAGACGTAAGGGTTTATTTTAAAAAAGTTAAAAATATCTTTGATAAATTGAAGCCGCAATTTGGGGAAGATTTTGATACTCTTTCTATGGGAATGTCAAACGACTATAAGGTTGCCATAGAAGAGGGTGCTACATGCGTACGCATAGGCACTGCAATTTTCGGCGAACGTAATTATTCTAAATCTCAATAAAGGAGAATTAAAATGGGACTTTTAGATGGTGTAAGAAAATTAGTTGGTATT
>JAUNQK010000045.1:2970-4331 GCA_030536235.1 Bacillota bacterium | reverse complement strand
GAAGTAGAAGAAACTCCTGTGTCAAACGACATGACTAAAGTTACTCCAGCATCAGAAAGACAAGATTCAAGAGTTTATAAACCAGCTACAAGTGATTCAGTACCTGTTAGCATTAATACTGCAAAATTTACTAGCCAGTGGAAAATTGCTGTTAGTGAACCAACAGATATTAATGATTGCCCAAAGTTAGTTGATAATTTAAAGGCTAAAAAACCTGTTATCATTAACCTTGAAAATATTGAAACAGATGTTGCAAGAAAAATCTTTGATTTCTTATCAGGCGCTGTTTATGCACTTGATGGTAATGCTCAAAAGATTACAAATAATATTATTCTATTCGCACCTGCAAACGTTGATGTCGCTGTAAATGATGGCCAACATAAAGCTCAGGAAACATATAAAAGTGCATGGAAATAGGTGAAAATTATGCTTACTGCTTTAGATATTCAAAATCAAGAATTTAGAAGAGGAATGCGTGGATACAACGAAGAAGATGTTGATTCATTTCTCGATGAAGTAATTTCTGATTATCAAAGTTTAATTGATCAGAATAATTTGTTAAAATCTCAGCTTGAAGAGGCTAATAAAAAAATTGCAGAATATAAATCTACAGAAGGTTCTGTTCTTACAACACTTGAATCTGCAAAAATTTTAATGAATGATATCGCAGCTAGTGCAGAGAAAAGAGCTGATATTTTAGTAAAGAACGCAGAACTCGATGTAGAACTTAAACTTCGTCAAGCTAATGATGATATTGCTCAGCTTAAAGCTGAAGAGGCAAATCTTCATAACAGAGTTGCAAGTATTAAATCTCGTATGAAAGATATTCTGGAGTCGGAATTATCAAAAATTGATACTCTCGAAATGGACATCTTTGGAGAATAATAATGTATATATTATTATCTGTTGTCATTATTGTTATAGACCGAATTACTAAGACCTGGATTGACAATAATATGTTACTTGGTCAAAGTAAAACCATCTGTTCTTTACTTGATTTTACATATGTAAGAAACGATGGTGCTGCTTATAGTATTCTCGAAGGCAAACAAACTTTATTAATCGTATTTACTTTATTACTTATGATTGGTATTTTTGCCTATATGATTACATATCGTAAACAGATTTCTAAATTGGAAAAGCTGTCACTGTCCCTTATCCTTGGTGGCGGAATTGGAAATCTTATTGATAGAATTATGATGGGCTATGTTATTGATTTCTTCAATATTCATATTATTCCAGTTTTTAATGTTGCAGACATTGGGATTACCGTAGGTTGTATTTTATTTGCTATCACTGTTTTGTTTTTAGATAAAAAGAATGGCAGAAGAAAAGATTAATTTCATAATTAGTGAAGATCA
>JAUNQK010000045.1:0-2960 GCA_030536235.1 Bacillota bacterium | reverse complement strand
AGAATAGACTCTGTCCTTTCTTCTTTAATGGAAGACACTTCAAGATCATTTATTCAAAAATTAATTGAAGATGGTCGTGTTTCTGTTAAGAAGAAAAACGAAAAAGTTAAAGCTGGGCAAATAATTACCTTGATTATGCCCGAGCCTAAACCTATTGAAGCTGTTCCTGAAGATATTCCTTTGGATATTGTTTATGAAGATGACGATCTTATAGTCGTAAATAAGCCAAAGGGTCTTGTTGTTCATCCTGGTGCCGGAAACGAAACGGGAACTTTAGTTAATGGTTTGCTTTTTCACTGTAAATCTTTATCTGGGATTAATGGGAACCAAAGGCCTGGAATTGTTCACAGAATTGATAAAGATACCTCTGGATTACTTGTCTGTGCTAAAACAGATCTTGCTCATGTAGGGCTTTCTAAACAGCTTGAAGTTCATAGTATGACCCGTCGCTACATAGGTGTTACATACTTTGGATTTAATGAAGATGAAGGCACTATTGATGCTGCAATTGGACGAGATAAGAATAATAGACTTAGAATGGCAATTACTGCTGACGGAAGAAGGGCGGTGACACATTATAAAGTCTTAGAAAGATATAACGGATTCACATTAATTGAAGCAAGGCTTGAGACCGGAAGAACTCATCAAATTAGGGTTCATATGGCGAGTAAAAATAGACCATTACTTGGAGATACAGTATATGGGCCTGCAAAACAACCATTTGGCTTAAGTGGCCAAATGCTTCATGCAAAAACATTAGGCTTTATTCATCCAAGAACAAATGAATATATGGAATTTTCCGTAGATGCTCCAGCAGAATTTAATGAAATATTAAATAAATTAAGAAAATTATGATTCCACTTTCTACAAGAATGAGACCTCAAACTCTTGATGATTTCTTTGGACAGAAACATTTTATGAGTGAAGGCTCGCTTCTTTACAACTCAATAAAGAATAAAACTTTTGAATCTGCAATATTCTTTGGCCCATCAGGCACAGGCAAAACAACATTGGCGCGCATTATTGTAAATGAACTTGGCGCACAGTTTTATGAATTAAATGCAAGTGTTAGTGGTACAAAAGAATTAAAAGAAATTTTAGAACTTGCCAGAGTCAAATCTCAAGGTCTTGAAAAGGCTACAGTGTATTTGTATGTAGATGAATTCCATCGTTGGAATAAGCTTCAGCAAGATAGCTTGCTTCAAGCAATTGAAGAGGGTATTGTTCGTTTTATTGGCAGTACAACTGAGAATCCTTACTTTTCTATTAACAATGCAATTCTTTCAAGAGTTAGAGCCATATATGAATTTAAGAGATTAGAAAATGAAGATTTAATTTCTATTCTTGATAATGCTCTTAAAGATGAAGATCGTGGCCTTGGGAAACTTAAAATTGAAGCTAATCATGATGTCTTATATATGATAGCCGACAGATCTAATGGAGATGCAAGAATTGCTCTTGATACCTTAGGCTTTATTGCAGAAAACATGAAAGGCAGCGTTCTTACAATGGAACTTGCCGGAGAAGCAATGCAAAGACAAACTTCATTCTATGATAAGAGTGAAGATAAATATAATTTATTGTCTGCGCTTCAAAAATCACTTCGTGGGAGTGATCCTGATGCAGGCCTTCATTATCTTGCAAGATTAATAGAAGCTGATGCAGATGTTTTAACTATAGGTAGAAGATTAATGGTTATTGCATCTGAAGATGTTGGTATGGCTTATCCGAATGCAATATCAATTGTAACATCTTGTGTTCAAGCTTCACAGATGATTGGTTTCCCAGAAGCGCGAATTATTTTAGCTGAAGCAGTAGTATTACTTGCATCTTGCCCTAAGTCTAATTCTGTTATTTGCGGTATCGATAGTGCAATCAGTGATATAAGAAATAAAAAAATTGATGATGTTCCAGATCATTTAAAAGATACTCACTACTCTGGCGCTAAAAAATTAGGCCGAGGGCTTACTTACAAGTATCCGCACTTATATCCAGATGCATGGGTTAAACAACAATACCTTCCGAATAATTTGGTTGGTACAAAATACTATGAACCTAATGAACGTGGCCAGGAGGGTGCTTTTAAAAATTATTTAGATAATTTAGGAAAGAAAAAATAATGAGTCAAGTAACTTTAGCTAAACATGCAGGGTTTTGCTTTGGCGTTGGTGCCGCAGTAGAAAAATGCAAAGAAGAACTTAAAAAGGGAAAACTGTATTGCCTTGGTGCAATTATTCATAATAAGAATGTTTGCAGTAAGCTTGAAGACGAAGGTTTAATTACAGTGTCATCAATTGATGATGTCCCAAATAATTCTAGAGTAATTATTCGTGCTCACGGTGAGCCAGATATTACTTATATTAAAGCTAAAGAAAAAAATATAGAAATAATAGATGCAACGTGCCCTTTTGTTGCTCGTATTCATAAGCTTGCTAAAGAATCCGAAGAACAAGGAAAAGAATTAATAGTAATTGGTGATAAAAACCATCCAGAAGTTATTGGAATTTTAGGAAGCACTTCAAATGCACTTGGCGCAGCTCAAACTGAAGAAGAAGTTAAAAGCTTAGTTTTAGGAAAAGACTTAAAAAAGATTTCAGTTGTTTCCCAAACAACTATGACTAAAGAAAATTTTGAATATCTTTGCAACTTTCTTGATGGGGCGGATATCTATGAAACCATCTGTAAAGCTACAAAAGATAGGCAAGAAGCTGCTGCTGAACTTGCTTCAAAATCTGATGCTATGGTTGTAATTGGCGACCCTCAAAGCTCAAATTCCCGAAAATTGTACGATATTTGCAAAAAATACTGTAAAAATGCCGTTTTTATTGAAAATCTAAGGGATTTGCCATTGAAAGAACTTGCCAAATACTATAAAATAGGAGTTGCGGCTGGAGCTTCAGCCCCGGCTGACATAATTTTGGAGGTTGTTTCTAACATGAGTGAAATCAAAATGGACATGA
>JAUNQK010000108.1 GCA_030536235.1 Bacillota bacterium | reverse complement strand
GAAAGCCACATTAAGAGCTTAAAGAAGATGATTGCTTCTCTTGAAGATAATGATGATGTTCAGAATGTATATACAAACTGCACATTAGATCTTTATGACGAAGAATAGTCTTAACCATTGAAATTTCAAGGCTGGGCCAATTATTGGCCCAGTTTTTTATTGTGTATTTTTTGGAAAATAAACACAATATATGGTATAATTATTGTGTATGAGTAGCTTAATTATTATAGATGGAAACAGTTTAATAAACCGTGCATATTATGCAATTCAAAAACCTATGATTACTGCTGACGGTTTTTACACCCAGGGTATTTATGGTTTTCTTAGCATGCTTTATAAGATTCAAAATGACTATAAGCCAACCCACATGCTGGTTGCTTTTGACCGCAAGGCGCCAACCTTTAGACATTTGGAATTTAAAGAATATAAGGCAGGTCGTAATAAAATGCCAGAAGAACTGGCAATGGAGATGCCTGTTTTAAAAGAAGTTCTTGATGCAATGGGCATCTTTAGATATGAAGAAGATGGCTGGGAGGCCGACGATATTATTGGCACAACAGCAAAGCTTGCTGAAGCTGCAAACATAGATGCTTATATTATTACCGGAGACCGTGATGCGCTTCAGCTTGCGACAGATACTACCCGTGTAATTTATACTAAGCGCGGTATTTCTGAATTTAAACTTTATGATGATGCTGCTATGCAAGAAGAATATGGGTTCGATCATATCCAGTTTATTGATTATAAAGGCCTTCGTGGTGATACTTCTGATAATATTCCGGGTATTGCCGGAGTCGGTGATAAAACAGCCACCAAATTAATTCAGCAGTTCGGTTCAATTGAAAACATGCTTCAGCATACAGATGAAATTGAAAGTGCTAAGCTTCGTGAAAAAATTGAAGATGGTGCAATGCAGGCAATGATGTCAAAGCGTCTTGCAACAATTGTAACTAATATTCCTGTTGAATATACAATTGATGATCTTAAGCTTAAAAAGCAAGATACTAAAAAGCTTCGTGAACTTTTTACAAGACTTGAGTTTAAGAAATATTTAAAGACACTTCCTCAAGAAGAAATCGAAGTTAAGGAATTAGAGCTTGTTTATGGCACAGAGAGTTTAATTTCAAATCTTAAAGGTTCAATTTGGATTGATATTGTTTCTAACAATGCTCATGTTGAAAAGCCTAGTATTGAATGTGTTCAGATTTGCAAGGATAACACTGTTTATCTTACAACTGATTTAGATATTAATGTTTTTAGTGGCGCTAATTTAAAACTAAGCGGATATAATCTTAAAAATGTTTATTACATCTTAGAAAGTTACGGAATTGATACTTCTAAGATGGAAACAGAATTTGATATTGCTATTGCTCAGTATTTACTTAACCCTAATGCTAAAGCAGAAGAGTTGGTATTTGATGATGGCCCTAAGCAGCAATCTATGTTTGCTACTGTATTAGACACTTTTGGTGAATGCTCTAAAAAGTTTGCAACATTTATTGCCTTAAAAGAAGATTTAATAAAAGAAATTAAAAAAGAAAAACTTGATAAGGTTTTATATGATATAGAGCTTCCACTTTGCAAGATATTAGCAAGCATGGAATGCGAAGGCATTAAACTTGATATCGATGTTCTTAATTCTATTGGTGTTGATCTCAAAAAGAAAGCAACTAAGCTTGAAAAAAGTATTTATAAACTTGCCGGTGAAGAATTTAATATTAATTCACCAAAGCAGCTTGGTATAGTTCTTTTTGAAAAGCTGCAGCTTCCGGGTGCAAAGAAAACAAAAACAGGATATGCAACTAATGCAGATGTTTTAAATAA
>JAUNQK010000107.1:1620-1841 GCA_030536235.1 Bacillota bacterium | reverse complement strand
ATAAAGATGATCCTATGGAACAAGCTATCCCTCATCTTAATGCGTTATCAAAATTCTTTGGGTTCAAAGATTTTAAATATATCGCTGCTGATGGAATGAACGTTCAAGGATTCGATTATAAAAAATCTCTTGATGAAGCAATAAAACAAGCAAGAGATTTAGCGAAAACATTATAAATAAAAAGCTGAGTTAATATAACTCAGCTATTTTTTATTTAAGTT
>JAUNQK010000107.1:0-1610 GCA_030536235.1 Bacillota bacterium | reverse complement strand
GCAATTTTGGCATTGTTATATGCTAGCTGTAAGTTGCTTGCGAAAGATACACCTTCTGTTAAATCTTTGATATGAGCTAATAAATATGGAGTAGTTGCTTTTCCTCTAATTCCATCTTTCTTAGCCATATCTAATGCTTTGTTTATTACTTTTTCCATTTCGTTAAAGTCTAAAGCATATTCTTCAGGAATCGGATTACCAATCAATACACCACCTTCAAGTCCTAAATCCCATTTAGTCTTTAAGATTCTTGCAGCTTCTTCGGCGTTCTTTATATTATAATCAACTCCATATCCAGATTTACGAGAATAGAATGCAGGAAAATCATTTGTTTGATAACCAAGTACTGGGACACCCACAGTTTCTAAATACTCAAGTGTTAATCCAATATCAAGAATAGATTTGCATCCTGCACCTACTACACATACCGGAGTATGAGCTAATTCTTGTAAGTCGGCAGATATATCCATTGTTTCTTGCGCACCTCTATGAACTCCACCAATTCCACCAGTAGCAAATACTCTAATTCCAGCAAGAGAAGCAATTAGCATTGTTGTAGCTACTGTTGTTGCGCCCGTTTGACCAGTTGCTAAATAAACAGCAACATCACGTCTAGAAACTTTTCCAACATTTTCTGCTTTACACATTATTTCCAATTCTTCTTTTGTTAGACCAACTTTTAATTTGCCACCTATAATTGCGGTTGTAGCAGGAATAGCGCCTTCTTTACGAACTACAACTTCAACAGCTGAAGCAAATTCAACATTTTCTGGATAAGGCATACCATGTGAAAGAATAGTACTTTCTAAAGCTACTACAGGTTTCCCTTGATCGATAGCTTCTTGAATTTCTGGTGCGATTGATAAATAATCTTTGTAGTTCATAGTTTGTTCTCCTTAATAATTTTATTAAATAATTTTATACTCAAATTAGGATTGATTGTATGTTCATCTTGAATGGAACAAATTCCTGCAGCCAATGCATAATCAATGGTTTTTTCTACGTTTAAATCATGAACATAGCCATATAATAAAGCAGCCATTAATGCATCTCCTGCACCAGATGCATTAGCCATTTTCTTAACTGGTTTAAATTTTCTCATCACAATTTGATTGTTTACATTCTCATAAACGCAACCGTCTTTACCAACAGATACATAAAGTTTATCTATATAATTGTTGACTTTATTAAATGCTTTTAATACGTCATTCTTATTTTTAATCTTTATTCCTGATAATACTTGAAGTTCACTCTTATTTGGTTTTATGCAATAAATCTTAGTAAGATAAGGTTTAATCTTTTTGGCATATAAATCAGATATTGGATCAACAAATACAGGAACCTTATTATATACTTTTAAAATATGTTCAATTACTTCTAAATCTAAAGAAGGATCAAGAACAATTGCAGATGCTTTTTTTAATAGTTTATCTTTAGATGCAATGTATTTTAAATCTATATTTTTAGATACGCTCATATCGCATAGCGCCATATGCATATCGTTGTTTTTATCTTGAACTTGTAAAAACATTCCCGTTCTTTGACCTTTTATAACAAGAATATTTTTAGTATCAATGTTAGCGTCGTTGCAAGAATCAATAACAAGTTTT
>JAUNQK010000005.1:27592-29218 GCA_030536235.1 Bacillota bacterium | reverse complement strand
AGACAAGTACATATGAGAAACCTCAATATGAATTTTGGTTATTATTATTGCTTATCACAGGTGGATCGTTGTACTACGCTCGGCTAGGTTTTTAGTTGTAAGTAATAATCCACCTGTTTTTCGCAGGTGGATTTTTTATTTGCTAGATTGCTTCGGGCCTGACGGCCCTCGCAATGACAACAGTTAATAAAAGAAAGAAGGATTAAGAAAATGAAGAAATTTTTAGCAGTTTTATTATCACTCGCAATGGTCTTTACATTCGCCGCTTGTGGCGAAGAAGCTAGCCAAGGCGGTCAAGACGCCGATGTAATCAAAATCGGTGTAATGCAATTCGGTGAATTCACAGCACTTCAAAATGCATTTGAAGGTTTTAAAGAAGGCCTCGCAGATGCAGGCTTTGTTGATGGCGAAAACATCAAAATCAACTACCTCTCAGCAGCAGCAGACACAGCTAACTGCCCAACAATCGCAGAAACACTTATTAACGATGGCAGCGATTTAATCTTTGCAATCGCAACTCCATCAGTTTCTTGCGTAAAAGAAAAAACAACAGATATTCCAATTCTGTTCACAGCAGTAACCGACCCAGTTGCATCCGGCATTTTAGCAGATGCAAATAACCCTGGTGGAAACATCAGCGGTACATCAGACATGAACCCAGTAGCAGAACAAATCGACCTCTTAAAAGAGCTCCTTCCAAACGCTCAAAAGGTTGCAGTTATGTACTGCTCATCTGAATCAAACTCTGCAGCACAGTTCGAACTTGCAAAAGCTCAGATCGAATCTCTTGGTATGCAGTGCGTTCAGCAAACAGTATCTGCAATTGACGAAGTTAAATCAGCAATTGAATCTCTTGCCGGAAAAGTTGATGCAATCTACATCCCAACAGATAACACACTTGCCGATGGTATGACACTCGTTTCCGCAACAGCAAACGAATGCGGTATCCCAACAATCGTTGGCGAACCGGGCCAGGTTGAAAACGGCGGAACAGCAACATTCGGAATCGACTACTTCGAACTTGGTAAACAAACAGCAGCAATGGCAGTTGAAATTCTTAATGCAGAAGATCCACTCGCAGCAGTTGCAGCAATGCCAGTTGGATTCCAAACAAAAGACTGCGTAACAGCAATCAACCAGGCAGGCATAGACGCTCTTGGACTTGAAGTTCCACAGTCAATTTTAGATAGAGCACAAGTATTTTAGAAAGTAGAAGGCTTGGCGCCGCGCGCGCCAAAGCCTTAGAAATAAAGATAAAATGACATTTGCAACTATACAATCTGGCGTCGCCCAGGGCCTCATGTGGGCAATCTTAACACTCGGTGTTTACCTCACATTCCGCATCCTCGACGTCGCCGACTTAACAGTAGAAGGTACTTTTCCTCTCGGTGCTGCCGTTACAGTTGTGCTGATTAACGGCGGCATGAACCCTGGCCTTGCCATGCTTTTGTGCTTTTTCGCCGGATGCCTCGCAGGCCTAATCACGGGAATCCTTCATACAAAATTTAAGATTCCGGCAATACTCGCAGGCATACTCACGCAGATCGCTCTTTACTCTGTCAACATCAGAATCATGAGCGATAAGGCGACAGTTGCTTTGGCCGGAACATCATTAAAAACAATCGT
>JAUNQK010000005.1:15855-27492 GCA_030536235.1 Bacillota bacterium | reverse complement strand
TCAGTAATTATCGGCGAAGTATTATTCATTCATAAAGAACAAAACTTTGCATTCAAGATGAGCGCAATTACACTTGGCGCAATCATTTACAGAACCATCATCGCATGCGCACTCACGCTCCCATGGATGAAGGCAACCGATTTAAAAATTATCACCGCACTTATCGTTGCAGTTGCTTTAGCAATTCCGGTATGGAAAGGCAAGGCAGGTTTCAAGAGACAAAGAAGAGCTTATGCTATGGAGGACGAAGATGCTTAAAATTGAACATTTAAGAAAGTCCTTTAATGCCGGAACCGTTAACGAAAAGAAGGTTTTTACAGATTTAAATCTTACAGTAGAAGATGGCGATTTCATTACAATAATCGGTTCTAACGGTGCCGGAAAATCTACAATGCTAAACGCAATTGCAGGTTCTATTATTCCGGATGGCGGAAAAATTTTGCTTAACGATTTAGACATAACAGATATGCCCGACGTTAAGCGCGCAAAATATATCGGCCGCGTTTTCCAAGACCCTATGCTTGGGACAGCCCCAAACATGTGGATTAGCGAAAACTTGGCGCTGGCTTTTAGACGCGGCGAAAAACATAGCCTTAAGTGGGGAATGGCTCGCGGAAACGAATTAGAGCTTTACAAAGAGCAGCTTTCTCGTCTTGGCCTTGGGTTGGAAGACCGCGTTGAATCTAAGGTTGGTCTTCTTTCCGGCGGACAACGCCAGGCCATTACACTTCTTATGGCAACGATTAAAAAACCAGAAATTTTATTGCTCGACGAGCACACAGCAGCCCTCGACCCAAAGACTGCAGCCACCGTACTCGAGCTTAGCGATAAGATCGTAGCTGAAAATAATTTAACCACTTTGATGGTTACTCATAACATGCAAAACGCCATAGATTATGGCAATAGACTGATCATGATGCATAATGGATCAGTAATCTTCGACGTTCGCGGCGAAGAAAAGAAAAATTTGACAGTTGAGACACTGCTCTCGAAGTTTAATGAGGTGGGCGGAGCCCTCAGCGACGCGGCTATTTTGGGATAATAGATTGCTTCGGGCCTGTCGGCCCTCGCAATGACAGTCATTGCAGAGCAGCCTTGCAACGATACATGTCATTGCGAGCGAAGCGAAGCAATCCCTCGATGACAGTCATTGCGGAGCGAAGCAATCCAACAAAAAACTGCTTAAAATCCTTAAAAATCAAGGCTTGGTATATTCACCAGGCCTTGATTTTATGTTATTATGATATGTACGACTAAAAGTCTAAAAGAAGGTATAAAAATGACAGATTTAAGATTAGTATTTGCTGATCCAAAAAAATACGAAGGCTCAATCGAGGTTGAAGGATGGATCAGAAATAATAGAGACTCAAAGCAGTTTGGCTTTATTGAATTAAACGACGGAACTTATTTCAAATCAGTTCAGATTGTATATGAAAGAGAAATCATTTCTAACTATGATGAAATTGCTCATCTTCCTCTTTCAACTGCATTAAGCGTAAAAGGTGAACTCGTTCTTACACCAGAAGCAAAACAGCCTTTCGAAATTAAAGCGAAAGAAATTATTGTTGAAGCTCCATCAGATGCAGACTACCCAATTCAGAATAAAAGACACACAATGGAATATCTTCGTACGCAGGCTCATCTTAGACCACGTACAAATTTATTCAGCGCAGTCTTTAGAGTAAGAAGCGTTGCAGCATATGCAATTCATAAGTTCTTCCAAGAGCGCGGGTTCGTATATGCACATCCACCACTCATCACTGCAAGTGATGCTGAAGGTGCCGGAGAAATGTTCCAGGTTACAACTCTTCCACTCGACAAAGTGCCAATGACAGATTCCGGCGAAGTTGATTTTGATAAAGACTTCTTCGGTAAGAAGGCAAACCTTACAGTAAGTGGTCAGCTCGAGGCAGAAATTTTCGCTTTAGCATTTAAGAACACTTACACATTTGGCCCAACATTTAGAGCTGAAAATTCTAACACAGCAAGGCATGCTTCAGAGTTCTGGATGATCGAGCCTGAAATCGCATTTGCTGATTTAAAAGATGATATGGATTTAATCGAAGCAATGGTTAAATACATCATCACATACACAATGGAAAATTGCCCTGCAGAAATGCAGTTCTTCAATAGCTTCGTAGATAAGGGCTTAATCGACAGATTGAACAATGTTGTAAACAACGACTTCGTTCGCCTTACATATACAGAAGCAATTGAACTTCTCGAAAAGGCAGTTAAAGATGGACACAAGTTCGAATACAAAATTACGGGCTGGGGCATGGATCTTCAGTCAGAACATGAAAGATACATCACAGAAGAAGTGTTCAAAAAACCTGTTTTCTTAATTGACTATCCATCAGAAATTAAAGCTTTCTACATGAGAGAAAACGAAGATGGCAAGACAGTTGCAGCTTGCGATTTACTTGTCCCAGGCATCGGCGAAATCGTTGGTGGTTCTCAGCGTGAAGAAAGATACGATGTGCTTCTTAACAAAATCAGAAAGCTTGGTATGGACGAACAGACATACTGGTGGTATCTCGAACTTAGAAAGTATGGCGGTGTAAAGCATGCCGGATTCGGTCTTGGCTTCGAAAGAATGATTATGTACTTAACAGGCGTAAGCAATATTCGCGACGTTCTGCCATTCCCGCGCACACCACGCACAGCAGATTTTTAATGAAAATAAAAAATATTAAGATAAATTTTTAGGAGGATTTATTTATGAAAGGCTACACAAGCGAAACAATTAGAAACATCGCTCTGGTAGGACACGGTAGCACAGGTAAGACAACATTCCTTGAAGCTGCCCTGCTTGCTACAGGAGTAATCAGCAGACTTGGAAAAGTTGAAGACGGAAATACCGTTTCTGACTTTGATAAGATGGAAATAGAAAAAGGTTATTCCATTGGCCTTTCAATCGTTCCTGTTGAATTCAACAAAGTAAAGATCAACTTCCTCGACGCTCCTGGCGTATTCGATTTTGCCGGAGAAGTTCAGTCAGCTCTTAAGGCTGCTGAAGCTGCTGCAATCTTTGTAGATGCTGCATCAGGAATTCAGGTTGGTACAGAAAAAGCTTGGAATGCTTGCAAGAAGGCTGGCACACCAAGATTCTTCATCATCAACAAGACAGATAAAGACAACGTTAACCTCGATCAGGTTATCGCAGACCTCAAAGCAAAATTTGGTACATCAGTTGTAACACTTGATGACAAAGATTCTCTTAACGAAGCAATCGCTGAAACAGATGAAGCTCTTATGGAAAAATTCTTCGATGGCGAAGAATTCACACCAGCAGAATTTGCACAGGGCTTAAGCAACGGTATTGCTCAGGGAAGCATTTGCCCAGTATTCTCATGCTCAGCTCTTAAGGGCGAAGGCATCAAGGAAATTCTTCAGGCCTGCATCGACTATGTTCCAAAGGCTAGCGGAACAGTTAAGGCTATTGAAGGCGAAGACGTTGCATACGGCGCAGGCACAACAGTTGCATACGTATTTAAGACAATCGCAGATCCATTCCTTGGTAAGATTTCTCTTGCAAAGGTTATCAGAGGTAAACTTACACCTGCATCAGTTATTTACAACTGCAATGTAGAAAAAGAAGAAAAACTTGGTTCAATGTTCTTCCTTCGCGGTAAGACACAGGCTGATTCCGGCGAAGTAATGCCTGGCGACATCGTTGCTCTTGGTAAGCTTCAGTTCACAACAACAGGTGATACACTTACAGATAAGGCTGCACAGGTTAAGCTCGAAAGAATTACATTTGCACAGCCAACACTCTTCACAGCTATCGAATCAAAGAACAAGGGTGATGACGCTAAGCTTGCAACAGGTATTGCCAAGTTAAGAGAAGAAGACCCATCATTCTCATTCGAAAGAAATGTTGAAACAAGACAGTCACTTCTTGGTACAGTTGGCGACATTCAGTCTGGTACAATCCTTGCTAAGCTTAAGGATAGATACGGTGCTGATGTTGAAATCGTTCCACAGAAAGTTGCTTATAGAGAAACAATCAAGGGTGTTTCCGATGTTCAAGGTAAACATAAGAAACAGTCTGGTGGTGCTGGTCAGTACGGTGATGTAACAATCAAGTTCGAACCATGCGAAGAAGAATTCGAATTCGTTGATGCTGTAGTAGGCGGCGTTGTTCCACGTCAGTTCATTCCTGCAGTAGAAAAAGGATTAAGAGAATGCATGGAAAAGGGCCCTCTTGCAGGTTGCAAGTGCCAGAACATTAGAGCTACACTTCACTTCGGTTCTTACCACGCAGTAGACTCCGATGAAATGTCATTCAAGATTGCTGCTTCATTAGCATTCAAGAAGGGCATTGTAGAAGCTAAGCCTTGCCTGCTTGAACCTATCATGAAACTCGACATCGAAGTTCCTGATGAATTCGTAGGCGCAGTAATGGGCGACCTTCCAAACAGACGTGGCGTTGTAATGGGTATGGACCCAGCACAGGGCGGCGGACAGCTTCTCCACGCAGAAGTTCCACAGGCAGAATGTCTTGACTATGCAACAGCACTTCGTTCAATGACACAGGCTAAGGGTTCCTTCACAATGGAATTCTCAAAGTATCAGCAGGTTCCACAGGCTAACGCTGAAAAGATCATCGCAGCTCACAAGGCTGAAGAAGAAGCAGAAGCAAAATAGTCTATTGATATAGCAAACCAAAACACCTCGCCCCGCGCGAGGTGTTTTTTTCAAAGGAGACTTAACATGAAAAAACATATCGCATTCATTTTACTTATCGCAATGATTTTAACATTAGCATTTTCGACGACAGCGATTTACGCGAAAAGTGATGTAGAAGTTGTAAAAGATTTTTTAAAAAGCCAAATCGTATTTGATGATTTCGTAAAGTTTAAAGAGAGTGTCGATAGCGATGATGGAGGGAAAATATTTATGTGTGTTCTTGAAATCTATCCTGATTTTGTTGCTCAAATGAAAAAGTGCAGCAACGACGATACTTATGAAAATACGGCCACGCTGATTACTCCAGTTACCCCATTGCTTTTAGTTGGCGCTGGTGGTGTTATTGCCGGAGTCGCTGGGACACTGATTGCTGTAAAAATAAAAAAGAAGAAAACTGCTTAAGTGCAGAATATTAAAAATACCTCGTTTGAGGTATTTTTTAATTTAAACCCAAATATTGACAAAAGAACAATTGTTCGGTATAATAGTTCCAGAGGAAATCAAATGAAGAAATCTAAGTTAATATATATATGTAATGAATGCGGAAGCGAAAGTCAAAAGTGGATGGGGCAGTGCCCTGTCTGTGGCGCATGGAACAGCTTCTTCGAACAAAAAATTGTTGATGCAGACGAAACAGATTCAAGGCGCAGAAGCTCCGCATTAAAAAAATCGGCAACAGGCGTAGATGCCCATGCTGGTGTGTATCATAAATTAAAAGATGTTACCGCCAGCACGGGGTCGCGTATTGATACCGGAATCGGCGAGCTTAATCGCGTGCTTGGTGGCGGCTTAATTTTAGGCAGCTTAACTTTAATTACAGGTGAGCCAGGCATCGGTAAATCGACTCTCATTCTTCAGGCTGCTGCAAATATTGCTAAGCAGGGCCCGGTGCTTTATGTATCCGGCGAAGAGAGCGAAGAGCAAATCAAAATGCGTGCCGATAGAATTTGCAAACTCGAGCAAGACGGCGACAATCTTTTTAGCATGGCAGAAACCAATATCGAAATCGTAATCGAAACTGCAAAGCAGCTGTCGCCAAAGCTTCTCATCATAGATTCAATTCAAACAATGTACTCAGAAGAAATTGATTCTGCCCCTGGCAGCATTTCTCAGGTGAGACAAGTTGGCAACTTGCTTATGACGCTCGCCAAAACAGAAGGCATTCCAGTTTTCATTGTTGCGCATGTAACAAAAGCTGGAGAACTGGCTGGCCCAAAGATTGTCGAACATTTAGTTGATACCGTTCTTGAATTTTCGGGCGAACGCAGTGGCGATTTAAGAATACTTCGCGCTGTCAAAAACCGTTTTGGAACAACAGCAGAAATCGGCGCATTTGATATGGCAGAAGAAGGCCTTATAGAAATCGAAAACTTATCTGGCGCGCTGCTTGATGGCATGGCCGATGCCGCAGAAGGCAGCGTCGCAACTGCAGTAAACGAAGGCACAAGGCCGCTCCTGTTAGAGATTCAGGCCCTCACAAGCCAAACTGCAGCGGGCTTTCCAATGCGCCGCAGCGTGGGCTTCGATAACAACAGGCTCTCTATGATAATCGCGGTGCTCGAGAAAAAGGCCGGCCTTAACCTATATGCAACAGATGTTTATGTTAATGTTGTCGGAGGCTTTAAGCCTCAAAGCACCAGCACAGATTTGGCCGTGGCCTTGGCAATTTACTCCGAAAAGCAAGGCAAAGCCGTGCCAAAAGACGTAATAGCAATTGGCGAAATCGGCTTAACAGGCGAACTTCGCCCGGTGCAAAATTGCGAAAGGCTCTTAAAAGAAGCCGAGCGCATGGGCTTTAAAGAAGCACTGATTCCGGCAAAAAATATAAACAAAATACGAGGCAAACTAAACATCAAGCTAACAGGCATCAGCAACGTAAAGGAGGCACTTAGGTAGATCGCGTCGCTTCGCTCGCGATGACATTTGATTGTTTGCATTGTGAAAGCAAGGCTCGCAGCATTAACCCCGCTGCGAGTTTTTTATTTTTTACTATTTTGACTACAATAAATATGAAGTGTATAATATTGTCAGGGGAAGTCTGCCATTTTTGGCTGAAAGAGAGTTTGACATGTTTAAAATTGGAGATAAGGTTGTATGCCCAATGCATGGGGCTGGCATTATTGAAAAAATTGAAGATCGTGAAATTTTAGGTGAGATTAAATCGTACTATATTTTAGAGATCCCTTACGGACGTATGCAGGTTATGATCCCTGTAGACAAGTGCGAAGAGGCTGGCCTGCGCTCTATTATCAGCAAATCTGAAATGGAAAAGGTTATCGATGTCTTAAAGGCTAAGTCCACAGAAATGGACGAAAACTGGAATAGACGAATTCGTGATAACAACGACAAACTTAAGAGCGGCGACCCAAAACAAGTTGCAGAAGTAATCCGCAACCTTGTTCGTGTTGAACGCGAAAAGAAGCTTTCATCGGGCGAAAAGAAGCTTCTTAATATGGCAAGACAAATCCTTTCATCTGAAATGGTTTTGGTTACAGGCATCACAGAAACCCAGGCCGATGCTGCAATTGACGAAGCAATTTAGCCGAGTCAAACCATTTAATATAAATCACAATTTAATAACAAGGAGGACAAAATGTTAAGCAGAGTATTCCGCGCGCTCTTTACATTGGCCGGAATGCTGTTTGGTTACGGAGTCTCAACGTTTTTAGTAAGCGAAAACGTTCTCGGAAGATTTTGGGATTTCAACTCTGGGGAAATTATGTTGGCAACCATCTTCTTCGTAGGTTTATTTGGTATTATTTTCTTTTATTTATTCTCAAGACTTCGTAAATTTACAAACAAAACTGTTACAAACATTGAAGGCACATTATCTAAAGTCCCAGGTGTCGAATTATTTGCCGGGGCTATAGGTCTTCTGCTTGGCTTATCAATTGCCTATCTTATTTCCCAAATTCTTATGGGCATTAAGATACTTCAGACCGCCTATATTTCAACTATCCTAAGTGCCATTTTGTACGTTTTGTTTGCATATGTTTGTTCAACGCTCACAAGAAGACTGGCAAGTAAATTTGACTTCTCTTCATTCCAGCGCTTTCAAACAATACAAACGGTAAAGTCCAAAGCAAATAATAACGCATCTGCCCCAAAGATCCTTGATACTTCTGTCATCATCGATGGAAGAGTTTTTGACATATTAAAAACAGGATTCTTAGAGGGCAATATTATTATTCCGGAATTCGTACTGGTAGAACTAAGACACATTGCAGATTCCAGCGACTCACTTAAACGTAATCGCGGCCGCAGAGGCTTAGACGTGCTAAACAAAATTCAAACGGAATATGGTATTGAAATTTACAATACCTCATCAGAAAAAGGCTTAGACGAAATCCCAGAAGTGGATGTAAAACTTCTTAAGCTTGCCCAAATTATGAAGGGCGTTGTTGTAACCAACGATTTTAACTTGAACAAGGTTGCATCAATTCAGGGCGTTCCGGTTCTAAACATTAACGAACTGGCAAACGCAATTAAACCGGTTGTCATTCCGGGCGAAGACATGGAAGTCTTTGTCGTAAAGGAAGGCAAAGAAAACAATCAGGGCATCGCCTACTTAGACGATGGCACGATGATTGTTGTTGAAAATGGTAAAAAGTTAATTGGCAAAACAATTAACTCTACAGTTACAAGTGTGCTGCAAACTGCAGCAGGGCGTATGATTTTTGTAAAACCAAATTAGATGAAGGTTTCAGTGATTATTGCTGCCGGAGGCGTTGGCAAACGCTTCGGCGCTAGCACTCCAAAACAGTATATGAAAATCGATGGCGTTACAGTGCTTGAAAAAGCACTTAGCGCTTTTTCGCGTTTTGACCAAGTGATAGTTGCAGGGGTAGATACTCCGCCTGGGCCCCAGCGCCAAGACACAGTAGCAGCTGCACTTGAAAAAGTGACAGGCGATGTTGTCTTGATTCACGATGCGGCAAGGCCGTTTATTTCAGAAGACGTAATAAATAGAGTTGTTCAAAAACTCGAGCAAGGAAGCCGCGCAGTTATCCCTTGTGTTCGCCCAAAGAATACAATTAGGACTGCAAGCGAAACATTAAATAGAGACGAGCTTTACGAAGTTCAAACTCCGCAAGGCTTCGACGCGCAGCTATTAAAAGACGCGTACAAAAAAGCGGCCGAAGAAAATTTCTACGGCACCGACGATGCCAGCGTGGTTGAACACAGTTGTCATTGCGAGGGCGAAGCCCGAAGCAATCTCATCGACATTGTCGAAGGCGATTACGCAAACATCAAAATCACAACCAAAGATGACATGCCAAAAAGCGTGCGATTTGGTAACGGCTATGATGTTCATCGCTTAGTAGAAAATCGCAAACTTATGCTTGGCTGTACGCATATCCCATACGAAAAAGGCCTGCTTGGCCACAGCGACGCCGACGTTCTGTCGCACGCAATGGCCGATGCACTTTTAGGCGCCGCATCACTTGGCGACATCGGCAGAATCTTTCCTGATTCCGGCCCCGGAAGCGAAGCAACAGAAGGCATGGCGGGAAGCGAAATCTTAAGCACGGTTGCTAAGATGGTTCGTGAAAAAGGCTATGAGATTATGATGATCGACGGCACCGTGATTGCCGAAAAGCCAAAGCTTATGCCTCACATCGAGACAATGAGAGCGGGCATCGCGAAGGCTCTTGATATAAACATAGACCAAGTTAGCGTCAAAGCAACAACAGAAGAAAACATGAGCGATGTCAGCCGCAACGGAATGGCCGCTATCGCGACATGCACATTGAAAGGATAGAAAATGAAAGTTTCAAAAATGTTTTTCAACACCTTAAGAGAGGTGCCAGCAGAAGCTGAAATTCCTTCACACGTATTTCTGCTTCGCGCCGGAATGATTCGTAAAGAAGTTTCCGGATTCTACTCATTCTTGCCACTTGGCATGAGAGCTCTTCACAAAGTAGAAAATATCGTTCGTGAAGAAATGGATGCAGCAGGTGCACAGGAAATTTTAACATCAGCTGTTCAGCCTGCAGAACTTTGGCAGGAATCTGGCCGTTGGTATGCATATGGTCCAGAACTTTGGAGAACTAAAGATAGAAACGAAAGAGACTTCGTTTTAGGCCCTACAGCAGAAGAAGTTTTCACAAATGTTGTTCGCCAAAACGTGACATCATGGAGACAGCTTCCAATTAACATTTATCAAATTCAAACAAAATATAGAGATGAAGCTCGCCCACGTTTTGGACTCATTCGTTCTCGTGAATTCTTAATGAAAGACGCATATTCATTTGATCGTGACGAAGATGGCCTTCAGGTAAGCTACGACAATATGTACGATGCATATTCAAAAGTATTTACTCGCTGCGGATTATTCTTCCGCCCGGTAGAAGCTGATACAGGTGCAATTGGCGGAAGCGGTTCACACGAATTCTGCGCACTGTCTGATACAGGGGAAGAAGAAATTCTTTACTGTGAAAACTGCGACATGGCAGCAACAGCAGAAAAGGCCGATTTCAAAGACGAAGTAATGCCAGCAGAAGAAGAACTTCCAATGGAAGAAGTTCTTACTCCGGGAACAAAAACAATCGAAGACGTTTGCAACTTCCTTGGCGTAGATCAAAAGAAGAGCATCAAAGCCATCATGTACGAAGTTTACAACGAAGATAAGCCAGAACCAGAATACGTTTGCTGCTTCATTAGAGGCGACAGACAGCTTAACGAAACAAAGCTTATCAACGCACTCGATGTTCCGGAATTCGCAATTAAGATGGCTGATGAAAGCAAGATGGGCCCAGCAACAGGATGCGTTGCAGGTTTCACTGGCCCAGTTGGTCTTCACGATTGCAAGATTATTGTTGATACAGAACTTGTTAACGCAAAGAACATGGTTGCAGGCGCATGCAAAGCCGACCACCACATCAAGAACGTAAACTATGGCCGCGACTACACAGCAGACATCGTTAAAGATCTTAAGCTTCTTCAAGAAGGCGACCCATGCCCATGCTGCGGCAAGCCAGTTAAGACAGCTCGCTCAATCGAAGTTGGCCAAGTATTTAAGCTTCACACAAAATACAGTGAAAAGATGGGCCTTACTTATAAAGATGAAAACCAAGAAGAACACCACGTTGTTATGGGCTGCTATGGTATCGGCGTTTCCAGAACAGTTGCAGCTATCGTAGAGCAGCACCACGACGAAAACGGAATCATCTGGCCAATGTCAGTTGCCCCTTATCACGTAATCATCGATCTCGTTAACGTAAAAGACGAGGTTCAAGTAGAAGTAGCAAACAAACTTTACGAAGATTTACTTGCTGCCGGAATCGAAGTAATGCTCGACGATCGTGACGAACGCCCAGGCGTTAAGTTTAAAGATGCAGACTTAATCGGTATTCCAATTCGCATTGTAGTTGGAAAACGTGCAGGCGAAGGCATCGTAGAATACAAGCTTCGCCGCGAAGCAGACAAGGTTGAAATGAGCGTAGAAGAAGCGAAGGCTGCAGCAATCGAATTAGTACATAAAGAGATTAGAGGTTAATAAATGTCAAAAATAGTACAAATCACAATGGAAAACGGCGACGTGATGAAGGCTGAACTTTATCCAGAAATCGCACCAAAGACAGTAGAGAATTTCATAAATCTTGTTAAGCAAGGTTTCTATAATGGAACAATATTTCACAGAGTAATTCCTGGCTTCATGATTCAGGGTGGCGACCCAACAGGAACAGGCATGGGTGGCCCTGGACACACAATTCCGGGCGAATTCACAAACAATGGATTCAAAAACGATTTAAAGCACACAGCCGGAATCCTTTCTATGGCACGTGCACAAGACCCTAACTCTGCAGGTTCACAATTCTTTATCATGGTTGATGATGCTCCATGGCTTGATGGTGAATACGCAGCATTCGGAAAATTAATTGACGGCCTTGATGTTGCTCGTCAAATCGTAATGGTTCCAAGAAATATGATGGACAAGCCAAA
>JAUNQK010000005.1:1632-15755 GCA_030536235.1 Bacillota bacterium | reverse complement strand
ATTAGGAGAACACAATGAAAATATATAACACACTTACACGCCGCAAAGAAGAATTAGTGCCAATGGATGCAAGCGAACTTAAGATGTACGTTTGCGGCCCAACAGTTTATAACTATATTCACATCGGTAACGCTCGTCCATTCGTAGTCTTCGATACAATGAGAAAGTATCTCGAATATCGCGGGCAAAAAGTAAAGTACGTTCAGAACTTCACAGACGTTGATGATAAGATTATCAACCGCGCACGCGAAGAGGGAATCTCAGCGCTCGAGGTTGGCCAGAAATATATCGACGAATATTTTAAAGACGTAAAAGAACTCAACATTACCCCGGCAGATGTTCACCCAAGAGTAACAGAAACTATGGACGACATCATTGCCTTTGTTCAGGGCCTTATCGATAAGGGAATGGCTTACGAAGTTGAAGGCGATGTTTACTATTCAACAAGAAAGTTTAGAAACTACGGCCAGCTTAGCGGCAACTATATCGAAGACCTCGAAGTTGGCGCAAGAATTCCGGAAGGCGAAAAAAAGAAAGACCCTCTCGATTTTGCACTTTGGAAGGCTCGTAAAACAGATGACGAAATCGCTTGGGAAAGCCCATGGGGAATGGGCCGCCCAGGTTGGCATATCGAATGCAGCACCATGAGTAAGAAATATCTTGGCGAAACAATCGACCTTCACTGCGGTGGGCAAGATCTTCAGTTCCCACATCACGAAAACGAAATCGCACAGTCTGAAGGTTTATCTGGCAAGAAGTTTTCTAACTACTGGATGCACAACGGATTCATTACAGTAAATAATGAAAAGATGAGTAAGTCTTTAAACAACTTCTTTACTGTTCGTGACATCTTAAAGGAATACGATGGCGAAGTTCTTCGTTACTTCCTTTTGAGCGCGCAGTATCGTGGCCCAATAAACTTTAGCCACGACCTCATGGAAGAAGCTAAAACTTCTCTTGAAAGAATTAGAGAATGCAAACGTAATCTTAAGTCTGCTAAAGCTACTGCCGAGATCGACTGCAGCGCTCAAATCGCTGCACTTGATCAATATAAAACAAAGTACATCGAATGCATGGACGACGACCTTAACACAGCAGGCGCAATCGGTGCAATCTTTGAACTTGTTAGAGAGATTAACTCTGCATTAAGAAACCCAGTTAGCGAAGAATATATTGCAGCTGCACTTAAGATGCTCGACGAACTCACCGCAGTTCTTGGTCTTTTGAGAAAAGAAGAAAATGCAGAAATTGACCCAGAGCTTCAGGCACTTATTGATCAGCGTCAGGCTGCTCGCGCTGCAAAGGATTGGGCAACAGCAGATGCAATTCGTGACAAACTTGCAGCAATGGGTATCACAATTAAAGATACAAAAGACGGAATTCAGATTATTAGAAATTAATGGATTACTACGTTGAGAATACAATTGCACTTGCCTTTGTAGGCGATGCAGTTTGGGAACTTTATATTCGCGATAAGATTTTTGATAAGATAAGTAAGCAGCGCCCCGATCAAATGCATAAGTCGGCAGTAAAATATGTAAAGGCTGTTGCACAATGCGAAACGATTAAGGCTCTTATCAAACAAGAATTTTTAAGCGAAGAAGAACTTGCACTCGTTAAACGTGCTCGCAATCACAAAGTTGCAACTAAAGCAAAGAACGCGAGCATGACTGAGTATAAATGGGCAACTGCTTTTGAAGCATTGCTTGGCTATTTGTATTTATCAAACAAGAAAGAAAGATTAGAAGAAATAATGGAGGCATCTTACCATGAGTAAAGCTGATACTTTATTTATTAACATGTGCCAGCGCGTTTTAACAGAAGGCTTCTCAACAGAGGGTCAAAATGTGAGAGCTATGTGGGCAGACACAAACACTCCGGCATATACAAAAAAGATTTTTGGCGTAGTAAATCGCTATAACCTGGCCGAAGAATTCCCTGCACTCACATTAAGACCAGTGCCATTTAAAACTTGCATCGACGAGCTTCTTTGGATTTGGCAAAAGAAGTCGAACAACATTCACGATTTAAAGGGACACATCTGGGACAGCTGGGCCGACGAATCTGGTTCAATTGGCAAAGCTTATGGCTATCAGATGCAAAAGAAATACATCTTTAAGCAGGGCGAGATGGACCAAGTTGATAACGTTCTTTGGAACTTAAAGAACGACCCATATAGCCGCAGAATCATGACAAACATCTTCAACTTCGAAGACCTTCATGAGATGGGGCTCGAGCCTTGCGCTTATTCAATGACATTTAACGTTATTGATGGCAAATTAAACGGAATATTAAATCAGCGTTCACAAGATATCTTGGCAGCTAACGCTTGGAACGTTTGCCAGTACGCTGTGCTTATGCACATGATGGCACAAGTTAGCGGGCTTCAGGTTGGCGAGCTCGTTCACGTTATTGCGGATGCACATATTTATGATAGACATCTTCCAGTAATCGAAGAACTTATCAAGCGTGAGACTCACCCAGCACCAAAGTTCTGGATTAACCCAGAAGTAAAGAACTTCTACGATTTCACAGTCGACGACTTTAGACTCGACGACTACGAACACGGCGAACAAATTAAAGGCATTCCAGTGGCAGTTTAATTGTCATTGCGAGCGTAAACCATTTTAACTACAAACTCAGGTCATAAGACCTGAGTTTTTTTGTCATTGCGAGGGCTTTAGCCCGAAGCAATCCCCGCGAGTAATCACAAATCTAGCATTCATATTTTTTATGATTACTACTTTTCAATTAGAGTATTCATAAATAAGTCTTTTACGAATTTTATGAATACAGCGTTGCAGTTTCAGTATTCATAAAATAACCATTCATCAATTTTATGAATACTGAATTTTAATTCTTGTACTCACAAAAATACAATTCAGTAATTCTGTGAATACATAAGCTTTATTTTAGTAATCACAAATCTAGCATTAATAATTTTTATGACTATTATCTTTTAATAAGAGTAATCATAAATATATAATTTCTAATTTTTCTGAGTACATCATAGCAGATTTAAAGATTCGCTCGCGCTAAGGAGTTCGCGAGGTTTGCCAATCTCCAAGAATACTCGGTTTGCCGCGGGCGGCGGCGAGCCTGGCCCGGCTAATCGTTAGTTGCAAGGGCCAGGTTTGGCAAATCGCCGCTCGCCCGCAAATGGCAAACCCCGCAAGGGCCTTAGCCCGAGCGGCAGAGACAAGAATAATTAGATAAAACAATTAATCATAACCAATATGCATAACTATTTAAAAAGCATATGAAAATAAGAGCGCAAATCCCAAACAATAGGCGTTTACAAATACGGCTAAAAATGGTAAAATATGTCTGCTATTAATCGCAGGAAATCTCAACTAAACTTCTGCAATCTCACGTTAATATTCGAATACTATCTCATCTTATTTATTAATTATTATCAAATATGAATCAATTATTTAACTCAGAAACATTACTTCATTACGACGAAAAAATTCTTGCTGAAAGCAAAAAGCGTTTAGCCAAATTACCTACGGCCACTATTTGTGCCAGGAAAATAAAAGGACATTATCGTTACAGTATAAGAAGCAAAGATTCAGACGGCAAATATTATGAAACCTATCTGCCCAATTCCAGAACAACATTTATAAAAGAATGCTGCGAAGCGCAATATTTGAGAAAAATAATTCCAATCTTGGAATGCGAGATTAAAACGCTGCAGAAATTTGGTAAGCATTATCAGCCAGAAAAGAAGAATGAAGTTTATGAAAAACTTCCTGCCGGAATCAAACAAAACGTAACCCCCGTATGCAGAAGCAATAAAGAAATTTGCCAACAGTGGGAGTATGAGAAATTCGATGGAAATACCTATCCAAACAGAGCAGAAGGGCAATATGTAACAAAAAAAGGCGAATCCGTCCGCAGCAGAATTGAACTTATTGTCGCTGATATTCTTTTCGACCTTGGCATCCCATATCGCTACGAGAACAAACTGAACTTGCAAACAGGAGCCATATATCCTGATTTTACAATTTTGCATCCAAAAACTTTAGAAATTTACTATATCGAGATATTTGGAATGATGGACAACCCCGAATACGAACAAACAGCTTTTTCAAAAATCTCTAAATACGTTTCATCAGGAAAATATGCAAACCTCATTATGTTCTTTGATCATAAATATGCCCCGATTTCTCCAGCAAGTATAAAGCAAGTATTAGCAGAAAAATTTCTTTCATGAAAATCAACCTTAAGATAGGTGTGCGCTTGTAAAAAGCAAAAGGAGGTGTTATTATGAATTTAGCTAACTTAGCTAATGAAGGGCGTGCTATTGAAATGAAACAGGTTAATATTTTTGATGCTAAAACAGAATTATCTAAACTCATTAAAATGTTAGAGACTAACGAAGAAGACAAAATTGTTATTGCCAGAAATGGGGTGCCCGTTGCGCAAATTTTGCCATATACCAACAAAGACGTAAGCAAACGAATTGGTTTAGGCAAAGGGGTTTTACCTAATATTAATTTTGATGCTATGCTTGATGATGAAGATTTTGATTCTGGCAAAATAATTAATTGGGAGAGTTTAGATGAAGATTTTACTTGATACACATTATTTAATTTGGGCTTTAAATGATTCACCTAGATTAACAGATAAAGATAGAGAATTATTATTAGATTCCGGAAACGAAATATTTTATAGCACAATTTCGATTTGGGAAATCGCTATTAAAAGTATAAAACATAAGTCTATGAAAAAACTGCCGGAATTGATTGATAAGTTATCAGTTGAGGCCGGATTCAACGAAGTAAAACTTGATAAGAAACATATTTTTGAAGTTTCAAAACTAAAAAATCTCAAAAATCATAAAGATCCATTTGATAAAATGTTATTGTCTCAAGCAAAATGTGAAAACTATAAGCTTTTAACCAAAGATGAAAAGCTTTTGTCATATGACGAGCAGTGCATTTTAAAGTAAAAATGTTTTACATGAAACAGGCGCCATGCACGGCGCCTGTCTTTTTATTGTCATTGCGAGGGGCACGGCCCCGTGGCAATCTTTATATTACGTACTTTGGTCCAAATTGTTGCAGCTCTTCCATCAATGCTCTTTGGCATATTGCTGAGACATTCAAGCCAGCTTTATTTGCTGCATAATCAAGCCATGATTGAAGCGAGACGTTTCGTCTAACGGTTTTTATATCTGATTGTCTGCGGTATTCTTCGAAATCGATATCAACCAATGTTACGATATCGCTTTTCTTTTTTTGCTTAACTTTTTCGATTGGAGTAGGTGCCGGAATCTCAATCGATTCATCCTGCATAACGATAGTTGCCATTCCGATTGCATCTCTGGCCATCGAAATTGCTTCTGCATAGTCTTTACCTTCAGTATTGATTTCAAAATCTGGTATATATACTGCTAAACAAGATTTAGATTTACTTAATATTATAGGGTAAGTTTGTCTCATCTCAATCACCTCAGTCCATTTCTTCTTATGATAGCTTTAGCTGTTTCTTCGGGTATATCAGGGTGCCTTGCTACGGTCTCAATTTTATTATTTCGCATGTAGACATCATGTGACGCCCCGTGACGTTTAAGTTTGAACCCATTCTTTTCTAATAGTTTTATTAATTCACGACGTTTCAAATTAGCCTCCTTATATTATACACAAAAAATACACAATGTAAAGATTTCTAAAATATGGCAATTAAATTGTATCAAAACTCTGGCTAAATGTAAAATAATAACAGTGCTGTAAATATTTCTATTTACACGTTTTAATATAATGAACGTTCAATTGGGATTGCTTCGTGTCATTGCGAGCGTAAGCGAAGCAATCTCCTGGCACCGTGTCATTGCGAGCGTTAGCGAAGCAATCTAACTCAAAAAACGCAGTTCAAATCGAACTGCGTTTTCTTTACCCAATAATTATTTTCCCATCAAGCTTCTTAAAGCTTATTGCTTTCTTTTCTTCGGTGACACTGGCGTAAACATTCATTGTTGTTTTGATGTCACTGTGCCCCATAACCGACTGAATAACTTTTAGATTGGTTTCTTCTTCACATAGCCTCGTGCAGAAAGTGTGTCTAAGCTGGTGAACAGAAAAATGCGGCAATGGGTTGCTTGGGTTTTCTTTGTTGTATGCCTTTACTATGTTATCAATTGCCTGGTTTATTGTTGCCGGGATATGCAGTCCTCCTTTACTGTTTCTAAAAACATATCCTTTCTTTCCCGGAATGTTCGTTCGCGTAATTGGATAAACAACTTTTGCAACATGCATCTCATTTTTAAGCGCGCGTTTAACATCTGACAGCATCGGAATTGTGCGGAATCCGGCACGAGTTTTAGGTGGCCCTTCTATCAAAACCCCTTCAATATACTGTGTGCTGTGATTGATACTAATCGTTAAATTATCAAAATCGATATCTTCCCAGCGAAGGCCAATTACTTCGCCAACGCGGCAGCCTGTCCCAAGAAAAAATGTAAATAAATTTTCCCAGCGTCTGTACTGCGGGTTTTCTCTTACGAATTTCATAAACCGCTTTTGCTCGGCAGCGCTTAAAGCCGGTTTATTATCTTTAAGCCATGCATCGCCGCGAGCAACCTCGCGAAGCGCCCCGTCAACAGGATTATAATTAATCACTTGATCCCTTAGGGCTGTATTAAAAATCGGATGCAAAACGCTGTTTAGCAATTCGATAGTGCGAGGCTTTAGGTGCTGTTCGTACCTAAGATCGCTATAAAGGGCTTTGATATCGGAAAATTTAATGTTGGTAAGTTTTTCTTGACCCAAGCTTTCAGGAACATGTTTATAAGTGTTTTGGTAAACTAAAACTGTGCTGTGCCGCAAATCTTTGCGCCCATCCAGATACTGTTCAAAAGCAAGATCGAGCGTAATTTCAGCAAAATTTGTCATTTTCTTAAATCTCCTTTCAGTAGCATTAATATGGTATAATATATCATTATGGGAAGAAAAATATTATCAATAGTCTTGGTTCTCGCAATGCTTACCCTTTGCGGTTGTGATCAGCTTGCCGGAGCCAAAACTTCATTAAACAATTTCATAAAGACAATAGACGGAGAACCTTTAGAAGAGGAAATGGGCGAAGACACAATTAAAATTGGCGTGCTCGAACCTCAGTCTGGAAAATATGTAAACGATGCAGCTGAAGAACTAAAAGGTATTAAGCTTGCCAATAAAATGTTCCCAACTGTGCTTGATAAAAAAGTTGAACTTGTATATGCAGATAGCCAGTCCGATCCAAAACTTGTGCCAGACTGTGCGCAAGCATTAATCGATTCCGGCTGCAAAATTATTCTTGGAAGTTACAACAACGTTTTAACAATGGCAGCATG
The DNA here is from genome assembly GCA_030536235.1 of Bacillota bacterium. Classification (GTDB taxonomy): domain Bacteria; phylum Bacillota; class Clostridia; order Peptostreptococcales; family Anaerovoracaceae; genus UBA1764. The sequence continues at coordinate 8,419 of JAUNQK010000005.1, read as the reverse complement.
CGATATCTTAGAAGAAAATGAAATCGTATGTATTTGCCCAAGCTGTACTAACCCGCTTATCACAACTACAACAAGATATTTCTTTAGAGTTGCAGTTGTAGAAGCTTTCCAAGGGAACAGCGCAGCTAAATATGTAATCGAACATTTACCAAGAGAAATTCATGACAATGTTCAGATTACAGAAACAGTTGATAATGTCGAAGGCAAAAACGAAGACATAACCGATTCAGTAAAATGTCTTGTTTTAAAGAAGGCCGGAGACGATAAAGCATCAGCTTTAATCGAACGTTTCCAGGCAAAGATGGAAGAACAATTCGGTGATAACGGTTACGCAAGAGTAATCGAGTATCCGGCAAATGCAGAAGATATGACACCGTTCTTTGAAAGACTAAAAGAAGCTGGGGCAGAAGTTGTCTTCTTCCCGTCAAGCGCTGTCGATGGAGAAAAGGTGTTATTCGAAGCATATAGCGAAAGATACGATTTTACTTGGGTTGGCGATAGCGACTGGAGCGGCTTACAGCTTGCTGCAGAAGAAGCGCTCCGCGAAAATCAAAACCACCTCGAGGGGGTTGCTTTTGTAGCAGCATTTGATAAACAATCAGCAGCTACAAATATGACAACAACATTCCTCTCATCGGCCCAGGCATATTACGGCGAAGCAACGCCAAGCGAAAATATGGCTTTAGGCTTTGATGCGTATATCCTGGCACTTAAAGGGATTACCGATGCTGGTTCTGTAGAAAATGGCGAAAAGCTTAGACTTGCAATTAACAAGTTCTATGAAGTTGAATGCGCAACAGGTAAGATTACATATCGTGCAGGTAATGGCGATCCTGTAAAGGACGTAGTAATAGAAAAAATCCAAGACGGGCAAATAAAAGCAGATTACACTGCAGTTCCGGTTTGGGAAGTGAAAGGAAGTAAATAAAAAATGGAAGAAAAGATTATCAATGCATTAGAACAAATTAGACCTTTCCTTCAGCGTGATGGCGGAGACGTTGAATTTGTAGAATATACAGCAGACAAAATCGTTAAGGTTAGACTTCAGGGCCACTGCGCTGGCTGCCCACATGCTCAGGCAACAGTTAAAGGCGGGATCGAATCAATTCTTAAAGAATTATTCGCAGACGAAGTTGCAGCAGTAGAAGCAGTTAACGATTAAAATTTAGACAGAATAATATGCGTAAAAAATTATTGGCGCTTATCATCGCGCTTGCCATGGTCTTTGGGCTTACTGCTTGTGGCAGCAAAGAACTCACAACCATTGGTACAGTGCCAGATGATATTAGCGTTAATCTTACAATTGCCGTTTGCGGAGACGTTATGGCTCACATGCCTCAATTAAAATCGGCTCTTCAAAGTGATGGGTCGTACGACTTTAACGAGAACTACGATTTAGTTCGAGATATTATGCAAGGTGCCGATTTATGCATGGCAAATATCGAGTGCACATTCCCTGGGCCAGATGCAGAATACACAGGGTACCCGGCATTTAAAACCCCAGATTCACTTGCAACTGCACTTGCAAATGCAGGCGTAGACGTTGGCATTTTCGCAAACAATCACATGAACGACAGCGGCCTTAGCGGCGCAAAAAGAACTCGCCAAGTAATCGAAGGCGCAGGCCTTTACTGCGTTGGTTGCCGCGAAAGCGAAGATCAAAATCGAAGCATTGTTGTTCCGGTTGAGGTGGGCGGAGAAACAGTAAACGTAGGTATTGTTGCTTATACTTACGAAACATCAAGAGGCGATACTAACAGAACAATGAACGGCGGGGCAATGTCAAAAGATGCTCCAAAGTTTTATAACTCTTTTAGACAGTTTGCAGACACAAGCGTTTTAGATCGCGACATAAATGCGATCAAAGACGAAATCGCTTGGTGCCAAGAGCGCTCAGATATCACTATCGTATATCTTCACTGGGGCGAAGAATATCAAAGACATTCAAATGCTCGCCAGCAGTACATCGCAGGGGCGATAGCAGAAAGCAGGCCAGATGCAATCATCGCATCTCACCCGCATGTGCTTCAAGAGATTTCATATGTGAACAGCGTGCCTGTTTATTACTCAATCGGCAACTACATTTCTAACCAGTGCGAAGAAACTTTAGACAATCACTATACAGAGCAAGGCTTAATCGCGATGCTTAATTTTAAGCTTTCGAAGAGCCCTGTTAATGATGGTAAGTATGTAATTGCTGCTGCCGGAAGCACTCCAAATTTAGATACCGAAGAACTGACAGAACCTGGCGCAACTATTTCAGGTTTTGATGTTTACGGAACGCGCGAAGAGTGCGAAGCAGAAGAGGCATACAACAAGAAGCTTTTAAAGATCTTTGCGAAGGCTCCGGCAAAAGAAGAAATGTCATGGGATTCATGGACACCACTTCGCGTTGACATGCTCGAGGCAAAGGCGTGCCCAACGTGGGTGCACAGAGAATATTCCGGCGGAAAATTTAAATACAAGATTGTTCCGCTGCTTGAAAAAGGATACAGCAAACGTGCCGATGGCGCGCTTGACGATATAGTAGATTTAATTGGTGAAGAATTTATATGGAATTCGAAATAGCTAAAAAACTTGAGAAGGTGCCATCAAATGTGAAGGGCAACAGCCTGCGTTCGATTAAAGCCGACGGCGATGCAGCGCAGATGATTATCGTTGCCGATGCATATGGTGACATTAAAAATTCTGTAGAAAATTTCAGAATGGCGACTAACGCCGACATCGCATTTAGAATGCGCGGCAAGTCTATCGACATTTCGGTTATGGGCGAAAACGCTTTGCTAAAGCTTGCGGAATTTGCCAAAGACATTAGTTTTAATTCTGAAGATTCAATGGACGTTTTAGAGTTTATTAATAAGAACATGCCGCTTGATGGGTGCGAATTTATCGAGATGGATATGGATCAAACTCGCATGAAAATGATTTTTAAAGCAAACGAACTTACAGACGAGCTTCAGGCAAATATCATGGCTAAGCTCGACGAGTTTAATATGGGAATCGTAAAATAATTGAGCAAGTACATTAAGAAAGCAGACTTAATATTGTTAGCAGCAATCCTGGCGCTGTCAGTGCTGGGATTTGTTGTATTGCGCAAAAATGTGTCTGCCAGTTCTGTTGTGCAAATCTCAGTTGATGGCTCTGTTGTAAAGACTTTGCCTCTTAATAAAGACGCGACTTATAAAGTGGGCGATTCCGGCTACAACGTTGTTACTATCGAAAACGGCAGCGTTTGGGTTAGCGATGCTAATTGCCCAAATAAAGACTGCATGAACTTTGGCAAAATTTCAAAAGAGGGTCAAGTGATTTTATGTTTGCCGCACAAGCTGGCAGTTTTGATTACCGGAGGGGAGGCGCAAAGTGATGCAATCTCGTACTAAGTCTCTTTCTTCAAAACAGGTAGCAACTGCTGCACTTTTGGCAGCCCTGGCGCTTATTTTCGGATATATCGAATTCTTGATTCCGATTAGCTTGGCCGCCCCTGGCATAAAGCTTGGCATTGCAAATATCGTAATCGTAATTGCGCTTTACAAGCTGGGCTGGAAATGGGCGCTGCCAATTAACGTGGTGCGCGTGCTGCTTTCGGCGCTGCTGTTTGGCTCGATGTTCTCGGCGCTTTACAGCTTGGCCGGAGCCTTGCTTAGCTTCACAGTTATGGCGCTTTTAAAAGCCTGCGGCAAATTCTCAATCGTTGGCGTTTCCATGGCAGGCGGGGTTGCCCACAACGTGGGCCAGCTGCTTGTTGCCTGCTTCGCAATGCAGACATTTAACGTGCTTTATTATTACCCGGTTTTATTAATTTCTGGCCTTGCCACCGGAATCGGCATCGGCATCCTGGCCACCTTAGTGCTCAATAAACTTAGATAACTTGTCATTGCGAGCCTCATGTCATTGCGAGGAGCGCAGCGACGAAGCAATCTAACTAGACATCCCGTTCAAAATCGTGAAGCGTTAGCCTCACGATTTTTTTATTGCCAATCCTTTCTTACAGTACTCACAAATCTACGATTTATCATTTTTGTGACTACATCTCTTCATTTACAGTAGTCATAAATTTGAGTTTTCCCGTTTTTATGTATATCATTCTTTCATTTCAGTAATCACAAATCTTGCATTATCGATTTCTATGGATACACGTTTTCAATTAGAGTAATCACAAAATTGAATTTTTTGATTTTTATGTATATCAATTTTTCGCCGGAGTAATCACAAATTAAATTTTTCTAATTTTTATGACTACACATCTAAATTTACAGTAGTCATAAATTTAAAATTTCCTTATTTTATGTATATCATTCTCTATAAACAATACTCACAAATCTACGATTTCTCATTTATGTGATTACATACATATGGTAAAAGGCATCAATAATTTAAACTCATCGGTTTGCCGCGGGCGGCGGCGGGCCTGGCCCGGCTAATCGTTAGTTGCACGGGCCAGGTTTGGCAAACCGCCGCTCGCCCGCAATGGCAAACCCTGCGAGTGCCTTAGCACGAGCAGTTCTAAACGCATTCCTCATCACAGAACTATCTTTTCTTTTCGGCCAGAAATATAAATAAGACCAGGGGCATGGCCGAATTCTAGAAGAAAACAGTTTAAATTTCTAATACATTCGGCCATATTTGTTTTTAATTACTTGCTATGGCCGAAAAGTTGCGTTCTTCGAATTCATTTTCGGCCAGAGACATTATCAAAGATGTAGTAATGGCCGAATCTTATAAGATTTATTCAAGAATTTAGAAGATTTTCGGCCAAGAATGCTGATTAAAAGTGCTCAAGCAATTAACTCAGTTTCGGCCAAAACCTCTACATAGCTATTGGCCATGGCCGAAAATTAGCACAGGCCACTCACGCTAAGGCGTTCGTGGGGTTTGCCAATCCAGGCATTGGCGGCTTACTGATGGCGCGCTGGCAATAAAGTAGGTTGCCGCGCGCCATGCCGCCATGCCTGGGGCAAACCGGCGGGGCTAAGTTTATTGAGATATCTGGATTAGATTGATTCACTACCGTTCGCAATGACATCAAGTTGGATTGCTTCGCTACCGCTCGCAATGACAGATGGTAAGTGCCAAAATAATCACACTTTTTCATTTTTCCCACTACATTAGAACCACTATATGTAGTATAATATTAGGGTTAAGAATTGATTAGGAGGGCACATTTATGGCCGTTGGTTTCGACTCAGCAAAATATATAGAAGATCAATCAAAATACATTTTAGAGCGTATTAATAGTCACGAATGCGACCGCCTATACCTTGAATTTGGCGGCAAATTAGTAAACGACAAACATGCAGCACGAGTTCTCCCTGGCTTCGACCAAGACGCTAAAATTAAACTCTTAGCAAGCATGAAAGAACATGCCGAAATCATTATTTGTATTTATGCCGGAGACATCTTAACAAACAAGACACGACAAGACTATGGCATCACCTACGATCTCGAGGTAATGCGTCTTATCGATACATTCAGAAAATACGACCTTGAAATCAATTCCGTTGTTGTCACTCGCTATGAAGATGCTGCACCAGTTAACCAGTTTATTCAAAAACTCGAGCGCCGCGGAATCAAGACATATAAGCACTCTGCAACAAAAGGTTACCCAACAGATGTTGACACAATCGTAAGCGACGAAGGCTATGGCGCAAACCCATACATCGAAGTTACAAAGCCTCTTGTTGTGATTAACGCTCCGGGGCCAAACTCCGGCAAAATGGCAACTTGCCTTTCACAGCTTTATCACGAAAACAAGCGCGGAATCAAAGCAAGATATGCCAAGTTCGAAACATTCCCAATTTGGAATCTTCCACTTAAACACCCAATCAATATCGCATACGAAGCTGCAACAGTCGACCTTAAAGACGTTAACATGATTGATAACTATCATCTCGAAGCGTATGGCGAGCAGGCAGTAAACTATAACCGCGACCTTGAAACTTTCCCTGTGCTTAAACGTATCATGGAAAAGATTACAGGTGAAGAATGCGAATACAAATCACCAACCGATATGGGCGTAAACCGCGTTGGCTTTTGCATTAACGACGACGAAGCTTGCCGCGAAGCAGCTTGCAACGAAGTAATCCGCCGCTACCTTATCGCAGCAGTTGATTACAAACGTGGCCTTATCGACGAAGAAGCATTTAAGCGCGCTAAGCTTTTAATGGACGAAGTTGGCAAGACAGTAGAAGACCGCAAGGTTGTCAAAGTTGCTAACGAATATGCAGCATACAAGCGCACGCTTGACGAAGAAAAATATCAGAACTTAGTTGCAATGGCAATTGAACTTAAAGATGGCAGAATTGTCACAGGGCGTTCGTCACGCCGCATGGTTGCAGGCGCCGCACTTATCTTAAACGCAATTAAAACTCTTTGCGGAGTCCCAGACGAAGTGGCTCTTATCTCACCAGACGTTCTCGAGACACTTCAGCGCCTTAAGACAGATATTCTTCACAAAGAAAAGAGCACGCTCAACTTAGAAGAGATTTTATCAGCGCTTTCAATTAGCGCTTCGATTAACCCAACTGCAAAGCTGGCTGCAAGCAAGCTGCCTTGCCTTTGCGGATGCCAGGCACACTGCACAGCTATTTTGTCAGATCAAGATTCGCAGATTTTCCACGACCTTGGAATCGATGCGACATGCGAGCCAGAATTCAGCAGCAACAACCTGTATTTAGGCTAAATCGCCGTCATTGCGAGGGCCAAAGGCCCGAAGCAATCTAGCTAGATCGCTTCGCTGCGCTCGCGATGACACATATTATTACGAAATTATAACGACCGGTAAATGCCG
>JAUNQK010000005.1:0-1532 GCA_030536235.1 Bacillota bacterium | reverse complement strand
GCTGCGCTCGCGATGACACATATTATTACGAAATTATAACGACCGGTAAATGCCGGTCGTTTTGTGTTATAATTAAAGGTACTATGCACGCGAGGTGAACAAATGAGTATTTTACTTACAGGTGGCACCGGCTATATCGGCAGCCACACCGCAGTTGAATTAATAAACGCAGGTTACGACATCGTTATTGCAGATAACCTTAGCAATAGCGAAGCCGTTGTAATTGACTATATCGAAACCATTACAAAAAAGCGCCCAAAGTTTTACCAGGCCGATGTTTGTGACAAAGCTCAGCTTGAGAAAATCTTTGACGAAAACAAAATCACCGCTGTGCTTCACTTCGCCGGCTATAAAGCTGTTGGCGAATCGGTTAGCGAACCAATAAAGTACTATCGCAACAACCTCGACTCCGCAATAACCTTGCTCGAGGTTATGCAATCTGCCGGATGCAATCAGTTTATCTTTAGCTCGAGCGCAACAGTATACGGCACAGGGGCAACCGTGCCATATAAAGAAGAAATGCCAACAGGCCATTGCGCAAACCCATATGGCTGGACAAAATATATGATCGAGCAAATCTTAACCGATGCAGCAAAAGCAAACAATAACCTTAGCGTTGTTCTTCTTAGATACTTTAACCCGGTAGGCGCACACGAAAGCGGCCTTATCGGTGAAAAGCCGGTGGGCGTTCCAAACAACCTGATGCCTTACATCACTCAAACAGCTGCCGGAATGCGCGACCACTTAAGCGTCTTCGGAAACGATTACGACACAAAAGACGGCACAGGCGTCCGCGACTTTATCCATGTTGTAGATCTTGCGAAGGGCCATGTAAAAGCGCTCGAATATGCAAACAAAAATTTGGGTTGCGAAGTATTTAACCTTGGCACCGGAACCGGCTACAGCGTGCTCGACTTAGTAAACACATTTATGGAAGTTAACGGGATTAACATTCCATATGAAATAGCCCCTCGCAGGGCAGGCGACATTGCAACATCTTATGCCAACGCAACTAAGGCTAAAGAAAAGCTCGGCTGGCAGGCCCAGCTTGGCCTTAAAGAAATGTGCAAAGATGCATGGAACTTCCAGAAGAATTGCAAATAGTATATGAGCGAAAGAAAACTAACAACTGCAAAAATAGCTGTGCTTGTAGCAATTGCGACCTTTGGCTCTAACCTACTTGGCTTTGTTCGCGAAATGGTGCTGGCAAATTATTTTGGTGCCGGAATGGTAAGTGATGCCTACGTAATGGGCTCTTCGATTCCGACAACACTTCTTGCCGCAGTAATCTCTGCAATGGGAACAGCCTACATGCCAATCTTGGCAATGCGCTTCGAAGGTTCGGGCGTGAAAGCGGCTAACAAATTTACAAGCCAGATGACAAACATGCTGCTTATCGTTGTTACCGCATTCTTCGCAATAAGCTTTATTTTCTCGAGCCAAATGATTTCGATCTTTGCTCCGGGCTTTAGCGGCGAAAAAGAAACGCTAACGATTTACTACATGCGTGTTGCGTTTATCGCCCTCATGTT
>JAUNQK010000106.1 GCA_030536235.1 Bacillota bacterium | reverse complement strand
TCTCAGAAGCAGAATTATTCCCTGGCTCAAGTAAATTACAACTTGCTTTCTATAGCGGAGTAAGAGGAATGATTGGTAAACAATATTTCAAACTATATCAACAATTAATGCCTATAGACGCAAAAGAAGTAGATAAATATCGTTTACTAGCTTTAATTATTAGAAGAAGCTGGGGTATTGAATTTGAAAGAGAGAATCTAACAAATAAGATTAAGAATTTAATTAAGAAATATTGTTAATGAAATTAGAAAAACTTAAAAAAGAACTATTAAAGATTGATTCCAACATTAATGCATTTGAAAAAGATGATTGCATCTTTTTAGATGGCGAAGTTGATGAATATAGTAAGGTTGTTAAAGCGGGACAATTAGCTGTTGATAAAAAATATCTTGGTGTTGTGAACAATATAAAAGTAAAAGGTTTTACTCAAAAAGTAGTTCTACCAAAAGTTAACGATTTAAAATACGACAAACAAGAATGTGATGTTTTAATAATTGGTGGCGGTGTTACAGGCTGCGCAACAGCTAGAGCATTAAGTAAATACAATTTAAAAATAATGCTTGTGGAAAAAGGACCAGATGTCGCTAGTGGCCAATCAAGTAGAAACGGTGGTGTTGTACACGTTGGTCTTAATTTCTCAAGCGATTCTTTAAAACTAAAATATTGTGTTGCTGGAAACAACATGTACGAACAATTATCTAAAGATTTACATGTTCCATTTGAACATAAAGGACAAGTTACTTTTGCGCGCACAAAATTAGAAATGTTTGCCTTAAGAGTGTTTAAAAAAGGCGGAAAGAAAAAAGGAATTGATAAATTAGAGTTAATGAACCGTGAAGGTTTATTAAAAATAGAACCATCTGTACCTGAGTGGGCTATAGGCGGCTTATGGATGGGAACAGGTGGAATAACCTGTCCTCACAAAATGACTATAGCTTTAGCGGAAAACGCTGTAGAAAATGGCGTACAAATATGTTTAGACACAGCAGTTTTAAGTATGAAGCTAGAAAATGGGTTAATTAAGGAAGTAAATACCAATAGAGGCACAATTTATCCTAAAGTTGTAGTAAATGCATCTGGTGTTTATGCTGATAATATTGCGGATATGGCAGATGACAGAACATTTACTATACACCCTCGTACAGGAACAGACATGATTACTGATAAAAAAGTAGGATGGATGGTTAATACAAGTATGGGTAAGACACCATTTACCTTAAGTCCATCTCAACTTAAGCAAGTTGGTAATAATCCTGTAAATATTATTAAAGCTATGATTAAAAATTCTCATTCTCATTCTAAGGGTGTGGGTTTAATACATTCTGTAGATGGAAATATGCTTGTAGGACCAAACGCTGATGAAATAATGGATAAAGAAGATTTATCAACTGATCGTAAAGTCTTCAATAACATCATCAAAGTCCAACAAGAAGTTGCACCAAACTTTAAAGCAAGCGATGTTATAGCTTACTTTACAGGTGTTAGAGCACCAACTTATGAAGAAGACTTTGTTGTAAGACAAGGTATTAGAACTAAAAATATTTTTGAAGCAGCTGGTATTCAATCTCCAGGCTTAACAGCAGCTCCAGCAATCGCTGAAGATTTAAGTTTGTGGATTAAAGACTACTTAGAATCTATAAACATTAAGGTTGAAGATAATAAATCATTTAATCCTTGTAGAAAATATAAACCAGTACTTTCAGAATTATCTTTAGAAAAAAGAAACGAATTAATAAAACAAAATCCTGATTATGGACAGATTGTTTGTCGTTGTGAAGAAATATCAAAAGGTGAAATTATTGATGCATTGAATTCACCACTTCCTGTTTATACAGTGGATGCAATTAAACGTAGAGTTCGTCCTGGTATGGGAAGATGTCAAGGCGGTTTCTGTATGCCGTTA
>JAUNQK010000105.1 GCA_030536235.1 Bacillota bacterium | reverse complement strand
ATTGCTTCGGACCTGCGGCCCTCGCAATGACAACGGATCATCGCCCTCGCAATGCCAGCAGCTTATTATACATTCCGGCAATTAGCGCCGAGATAGTAATTACCATAAAGAATGATAATAAGTTTGCGGCGAGTTTATTCGAAGCGATGTTTAGGCATATTCTTACGATTTGCGCACCTAAAACAACTTGCGTAAAATACATTTCTAAAGAAATGCCTCCAAGCCATTTTGCCCAACCTATTTCTTTAAGTTCTGCAAGGCAATCGATTAAAAGTATTAGCCCTAAGCTTAGCGGAATAGTCGAAAGGTAGAAGATATCTTTAAATGGGGCAGCCCACTTGTTTAGATATCCAAATTTATATGTTAGTGCTATCCCGCCGGCGCTTAGTAAAATGCCAAATAGTAATTTAACTTTAGAAGGAAACTGTTTATTAAATTTGCCTGCGAAAACCCCTAAAATAATTATTGGGATTCTGAATAAGAAGATTCCTGTGCTTTGATCTTTGTCTATAAATTTGAGAAGGGCTGCCGTTACTATCAACCATGCTATTATTACAATGAGAAAGGAATGTGGTTTTAGTTGTGTTTGCGGTTTAATAATAAGCGGTAGCAACAAATAGACTATCATCAATGCCGGAATAAACCATAAGAAATGCCCGGCGATATATGCTATGAGAAATAGCGGAATCAGTTTAACCGATCTGTTCACCAAGAATTCTTTATAGTTTGTTACAGGATGCTGGCTAAGGCTATATGCTGAAACGAAGAAGAATAAATCTACCCCGATATAGCCAGTTGTAACAAGAAATCTTTCGATTTGGCCTAAGGTTGTGCCAAACGAAAATACAGTAATCCATTGGTGAAAGATTAGTATCTGCAAAGCCGCTAAAGCCATGATATATCTTTTGCTATTTTGCAAATTCATCTATTCAAATTCTCTTATATTATTAACGGCGCTTAAAACATTTACTTCGCCATCGTAAAGTTTGTGGCTTTGGGTTTTAAAGTTGCTGATAATATCATCGGCAATATCTTCCCTCGACATTACCAAAACGATGTAGTGGTTAGTATACGCAACATTTACTTTTTCTGCGCCAACGCAAAGCCATTTGTTTGGGTTAGCTTTTTCAAATACTGTTTGTGCAAGGCTGCTTGCATTGTCACTTTCAGTACGAATAACCACCAGCGAATGAGCTTCGATATTTACGAGGGCATCGGCAGCAACTGCTTCGATGCCTTGCTCGTATGGGATAAAGGCGAAGTATTCAAAATTACTTTTGTCTAAGGCGATGGCTTCGTACTCTGGCACGTCTACGCCATCGCACAAATTATTTGCGAGATCGATTAGCAGTGTATCGTCTTCGCCGGAATCTTCAGAATCCATTTTGCTGCACCCTGCAATAAGCATGAGGGTGATTGCCGCAATAATCAGGATGCCTGCTACTTTTTTGCCGTTCATATAATCGCCTCCTTTCAGTTTAGGTAGATTGCTTCGGACCTTACGGCCCTCGCAATGACAGTTAGCACTCTTTCATCCATAAACCGTGCAAGTTGCAGTGCTCGTAAGCAGCAACAACGCGTTCACCCTTTTGAAGAGTAAAGCCAACCTCTGCTTTGCCATCCATCAAATTGAGATAGCTAACATGTGCGCCTTTGTTTGTTTCAAGAACAATCCAATCGATGTGGTGCTCGCTGGTCATTGGGTGTGCAACCTCGCCAACCGTTACAACCACGCGTTCGCCGTTTGTTACGATTACCGGAACATGCTTTTCGGTTGCGCCGTCACTTGTCCCAGGCTGCAAAAGCGTCATAGTGTCTCCGCAGCAAACTGGAATAACACCACTGCTTTCTAAAAACATTACGATGTTTCCGCAATGCATACATTTATAAAAATTCATCATTTAAATCA
>JAUNQK010000044.1 GCA_030536235.1 Bacillota bacterium | reverse complement strand
GCTTCTGAATTGGCCATGTAACTGCAGTAGCAAGTACCATTACGAAAATTACAGCCAATGACATTGGCATTGCGCTATCCAGTTTCTTGGATACACCAAGGAATGGACAAATACCGAGGAATCTTACAAGAACGTAGTTGTTTGCAAGAACTGCGGCCATGATAATCATTAATATTTCTTTCATTATTCTTCACAGCCTCCTTCCTCGAACATGTTGCATACAGCTGAACCTGGGCAACCCATGCACTTGTTAGCTCTCTTGCCATCAACCTTACCCTTTGTGATGTAGTTTACAAGAGCAATTAAGCAACCAAATGTGAAGAATCCGCCAGGAGCAAGAAGCATAATACCAAATGGTGTGATTGCATTAGCTGTAATAGTAATTCCGAATAATGTACCATTACCAATTAATTCTCTGATGCAAGCCATAAGTGTTAATGCAACAGTATAACCAAGACCCATACCGATACCATCAAGTGCGGAATCGATTACGCTGTTCTTATTAGCGAATGCTTCTGCACGACCAAGGATGATACAGTTTACTACGATCAGAGGAATATAGAGACCAAGTGCCTTATCAAGAGCAGGCAAGAAGCCCTTAATTACCATCTGAACGATTGTTACGAATGTAGCAATTACTACAATGTAGCAAGGGATACGAACGTTGTCTGGAATAATTTTCTTAAGTGCGGAAATCAAAATGTTAGAGCATGTGAGTACGAAAAGTACAGACAGACCCATACCAATACCGTTGATAGCCTGTGTTGATACAGCCAGAGTTGGGCAAGTACCAATAACAAGAACGAGGATAGGGTTTTCTCTAATGAATCCGTTAGTTAAGATAGAAAGTTTACTCTTCTTTTCCATTATTGAGCACCTCCTAACTGAGCGAACTGTTCAAGAGCAGCGCTTACAGCATTGAAAACGCCCTTTGAAGAATATGAAGCGCCTGTAACAGGAGCAACATATGTTGCAGCGTCGCCCTTGTCTGTCATCTGAATAGCAGACTTGCCAGCGAACTTAGCTGCGTGATCAGGTAAAGTTGTCTTTGAACCAAGACCTGGTGTTTCGTTAGAAGCATCAGTAACCTTGATTGCTTCGATTGTTCCGTCCGGAGTAATAGCTGTCATAACAGTAATGTTTCCGCCGAAACCTTTGCTTGCTGATGTGATAACATAACCTGTTTCGTTATCACTTGCATATACTTCTGTAACTCCTTCTACGAAGTCACAATCAATTGCTGTGAAGCTTGAAGCTTCTGGCATAACTTCTGCACGAGCAGCGTTAGCATTAGCAATTGTAATAGCTTCAATCTGTGGTGCTGTTACACCGTTTACAGCTGCAAGAAGAAGAGCTGCAACGAAGCAAAGAGCGCCGAGAACGATTGTAGGTGCGAATTTTTCTTTCATTACTTTGCACCTCCCTTTGGCACGCCGTTAAGCTTTGAACGTGTCCAGTTATCAATGTGTGGTGTAAGAATGTTCATAAGAAGAATAGCGAATGAAACGCCTTCTGGATATGCACCAAACTGACGAATAAGCATTGTCATAATTCCGCAGCCTGCACCAAAGATAAGCTTGCCTGCTGGGTTAATAGGTGATGTTACATAGTCTGTAGCCATGAAGATTGCACCAAGCATTACGCCGCCAGCGAGAACATCGAACATAGGGTCTCTACCGAATGCTGCTGAAAGAACGAATACTACTACAATAAATGATACAGGAATTTCCCATGTAATTACCTTTCTAACGAGAAGGTAAACACCACCAATGATAAGAGCGATAGCAGAAACTTCGCCCATTGATCCGTTGATAGTACCAAGGAACATAGACATCTTTGATGGAAGTTCTGCACCAGCTGCATAAAGACCAAGAGGTGTAGCACCTGTCATAGCGTCTCCTGCTGCTGCAACGATTGCCGGATCCATTGTGTTAGCTCTTACAGGCCATGTTGTCATAGCACTTGCGAAACCAACGAAGAGAGCAATACGAGCAACGATTGCTGGGTTAGCGAAGTTTTCGCCAAGACCACCAAATAAGCCCTTAACAATAATGATTGCGATAAAGCAACCTACGATTGCCATCCAAAATGGCATTGATACTGGCATATTAAATGCAAGAATCATACCAGTAACTGCTGCTGATAAATCACCGATTGTCTGTGGTCTATGCATGAACTTTTGCCAAGCCCATTCGAAGAATACAGAAGCAACGATGCAAACGAGTGTGAGTGCAAGTGCTCTGAAACCGAATACATAGATAGAAACAAGCAGAGCAGGAACAAGTGCGATAAGCACGTCTCTCATAATGCTTGTTGTATCAACAGGGTTACATACGTGAGGAGCGGAAGAAACGATTAAACCAGTTCTTTTATCTGCCATTAGTTCTTTCCTCCTTCCTTAGCAGCTGCCTTTTCTGCCTTTGCTTTCTTAGCAGCGTCGTCAGCCATTACTAAAGCCTTAGCCTGTACGATTTCGAAGTTGAGTGGCTTTCTTGCTGGGCAAGAGTAAGCGCAGCAACCGCAGTTCATACAAGACATAACGTTATATTTTCTTAATGTGTCAACATCCTTATTTCTGTAAGCTCTTGAGAGTTTAGCTGGCATAAGGTTCATTGGGCAACCACGAACGCAGCGACCGCAGCTAATGCAAGCTGTTTCCGGAGCCTTGTCTCCCATAACCTTGTCGAATACAAGGATTGCACTGTTACCCTTTTGAATTGCGTAGTCATCTGTTGGAACAGCTCTACCCATCATTGGGCCGCCGAGAACGATCTTGCCAGCTTCAGCTGTAAGACCACCGCAGAACTCGATGATTTCAGAAACCTTTGTTCCGATAGGAGCTTCAATATTCTGTGGCTTAGCAACGATGTTACCATCAACTGTGATGCTCTTTGAAACAAGTGGCATACCAGTTGCAAGGAACTGCTGCAGCTTAAGAATTGAAGTACAGTTAGAAACGATTACGCCTACGTCTGCCGGAAGCTTACCTGCGATAAGGTGGCGACCTGTGCATTCGTAAATGATAACTCTTTCAGCACCCTGTGGGTAAACCTGACGGAGTTCGAATACTGTAATATCTTCGCTTACATTAGCAAGAACATCTTTAAATGCCTGAATAGCATCTGGCTTATTGCTTTCAATACCGATGATAGTTCTCTTTAAGTTGAGATACTTCATGATAGTTTTGCAACCTTCAACGATGTCCTTAGCATGAGCAACCATAGTCATATGGTCAACTGTAATGTAAGGTTCACATTCAGCGCCGTTTACGATAAGTGTATCAACGTCGTCTGGATTTGATGGGTTGTATTTAATGTGTGTTGGGAATGATGCACCGCCTAAGCCTACAAGGCCACTTGCGCGAACAGCAGCAAGGAATGATGCCTTGTCAGTAACTGCAGGAGCCTTAACAGTTTCTGCAATTTCCTGTTTTCCGTCAGACTGGATTACAACATTTGTGTCCACACGGCCACTGGAAGTCATGAACTTTTCAATGGCAACAACTTCGCCAGATACACTTGCGTGAATCGGCGCACACATAGGAGCAGCGTTGTCTCCTATGAGCTGGCCAACCTTAACATGATCACCAACGGCAACCACAGGTTGGCAAGGAGCACCTATATGCTGAGACATTGGAATGTACACCTTTTCTGGAAGAGTCATTGGAACAATACTCATTCCTGCGGTGTTCTTGCAATGGTCAACATGAATGCCCTTCAGATGTTTTCCTGAACTCATTGCTTTTTCTCCTTATAACTGAGTTAAAAATTTATAAAAACGAGTTTTGCGTGCTTCGCGATTGCACGTAAAACGAAGCGGACGTTAGTTCGCCATCTATAATAATACACCCTGAAACAGTCTTTTTCAATTGAAAAAAGCCAGGGCGAAAGCCCTGGCAAAATACCTTAATTTATAACGTTTTTGTGAACGCTTCGAAACGCTTAACCGCTTCTTTAATATTCTCAAGCGATGTCGCATAAGAAAATCTTATGCACCCCTCGCCAAAAGACCCAAACGATGTGCCCCAGGCCGCAGCGATTCCGGCCTCGTGCATAAGGCGGGTGCAAAACTCCTTGCTCTTAATACCAAATGAAGAGATATCAGGAAAAACATAGAATGCCCCTTCTGGGCAGTGGCAAGTTACGCCATCAATCTTATTAAGAGCCTCTACAATATAATCACGTCTTTCCTTAAACTCGGCTTTCATTGCCTCGACGCTGTTTTGCGGGCCGCGAAGTGCCTCTAAAGCAGCAATCTGCGTAAATGTTGCTGTGCAAGAATTCGAGTTAGTCATAAGCTGAGTAACCTGCTCGGCAAGGTCTTTATCCATAATGCCATAGCCGATTCTCCAGCCAGTCATTGAATATGTCTTTGAAAAACCATCCAGAATAATAGTTCTATCTTTCATGCCATCAAGGCTTGCGATAGAAACGATAGGTTCGCCATAAGAAAGGCGGTCGTAAATCTCATCAGAAAGAACCATAAGTTTTGGATGCTTCTTTACGATTTCTGCAAGGCGCTCGATTTCGGCCTTACTAAAAGCAGCGCCTGTTGGGTTAGATGGGTTATTTATAATAAGCAGCTTTGTTTTATCAGTGATGCTTTCTTCGAGCAAATCATAATCAATTCTAAAACCATTCTTTGCAAGAAGAGGCATTGGCACAGCTTTGCCTCCGCAGAAATTGATTACAGATTCATAAATTGGAAAACCAGGGTTAGGATAAATAACTTCGTCGCCGTGATCACATAAAGCCATGATTACGAAAAACATAATTGGCTTTCCGCCAGGGACAACTACGATTTCATCTGCGTTAGTATCTACATTCTTATACTCTTTTGCATAACGCGCAATTTCTTCGCGAAGAACAGGAAGGCCTGCCGATGGGCCATATCCAGTAAAACCATCATTTAAAGCTTTGCAAGCAGCATCAATAATGTTCTGCGGAGTCTTAAAATCTGGCTGGCCTACTTCCATATGCACAATACTTTTTCCTTCAGCCTCGAGCTTATTTGCTTCAGCTAAAATTGCAAATGCAGACTCTGTACCAAGTCTTGACATTCTTTCTGCAAGTAGTGACTTATCCATAATTAATTTACCTCCTCTGCTAACTTCTTTAAATTTTCCTGTGCCTGCGCAAATGCTGGGCAGCGTTTTTTATCAGGACAGTCTTCACAAGTTTCAATGTGCTTGTCAAAACCGCATCTTCTCATCTCGCAATAATTTTCGCAAAAATCAGATTTTGCGCCAGGCATTCTGCAGCCCGTGCAGCTTAAATCTTTAAAACTATCGCAGCCTTCGCAGTCTTTGCCGCAAAATGCGATAAACTGTTTCGCCTCTTTTTCTGCGAGATAAGCCGGCCTAAGCTGTTTATAAAGCTTAACTGCGATATACATAATTACAGCAGCAATAACGGCGCACCAGATTTCTACAAACACAATTGAAAGTGATCCCGTTTGATAAAATGCTGCCGGAATATCTAAGATTGCATGAAAACCGATTGCGATAAAAAACCACTTATAATCTCTGCGGCTATATGCTGTGAAAACTAAAATCGATAAACCGATTTGCGCAACTAAAGCTATTAAACGTTCAACGATAGCAACAGCAATCATTGAATTTGGAATAGACATTACTGTTGCAAACAGCTGAGCATTTATTTCTTCACTTCCAAATGACACGCCCTGCATGAATAAGAAATAAATTGCATAAGTAAAGCCTAATAAAATCATCATTTCGATTCCGCCATGGCCAATACCATATGCAACAGAAATCGCAGGGTCTTTATACTTGCGAAGTAAAAACTTATAAGCAACAAGCCTTGCTATTTCTTCAAACACGCCAGCAGCAAGAGCTGCATAAAGAGCGTAAGAAACAACATGCCCATTAATAAAATTAGACACCGCATTATTTCCAAGAAGAAAATAATTGTGGGCAAGCTGCTCAACGCCAAGCGCAAATACAATAAAGCAAATAGAGCCAATGATAAACACACCAGTTCTAACTTTTGTTTTTGCTTTCCACCAAATAAGAAGAATAAGCGAAAGTGCAAATGGAATTATGGCTGCCAAAGCAACAAGAATTGTTTTTATATCCATAATGTAACCTTTCCTTTATACACATAATCCAGGCGCAAGGCGCCTGGATTAGTTAATTAATTTTCAATAAAGAACATGTCTATAATCTGTTTTTGAAGAGCCTCTTCATCAACATGATATTCCATATATTCATCGCCCATAACGGCTTCGCCTTTTATAGTCATGATTTCCGAAGATTCTTGATTAAGAGCAATATCAAATAAATTAGCCATTTCGCTTACAGTGCAATTCGATGTAATGTAACTATTGATTTTCAAAAGAGAATCAGTAATAAAATTACTATCTTCTTTAGCTTTTGCAATTGCCTTCTCATGAAGCGAATTCATATAAACACGCTGTCTTTCCATACGCGCAATATTTGTTGGCTCTTGCATACTGCCTCTTGCCCTTACAAAGTGAAGCGCCTGGTCTCCCATCAGCGTAATAGTTTCGCCCTGCCTAATGCTTGGGTCGCTACCCGAAAAATCGTCTTCAACATATACAGGGACTCCGCCAACCAAATCATTAACAATTGGCACCGCATCCATAGTTACGCCAATATAATCTTTAATCTCGACGCCATAGAGCAAATTCGAAACAGCCTTTGCAGTGTTTCTGCAGTTAATTAAATCGGTGTCTCCGTGAGTATAAGCAAGTGCAATCTGCTGAATCTCAGAACCAAATTCGTCGCCATAAATATCAAGCTGCGGAACATCGGCCAAAGTATCTCTATTTATTTGAAGCGCTTCATATGTTTTATTCTTATTATTAATAGCAACTACAAGCAAAAAGTCGCTTTGCTTTGAAACGCTTTCATCTTCAGTCTTTACATTATCAACGCCAATTAAAAGCAGAGTTGTAAGATCGGGATTTTGCTTATACCACTTACCGTCATACCTAACAAGATTTGCTTCTTCTTCGTATGGTTCGTAAGTTTCATCGATTTCCGGCGCCTTATGCTCTTTAACATAAATAATGCCAAGGCAAGCTAAAACCAAAACAGCGATGATAATAAGAACTATCAAACGAATAATATTACTTTTTCTTGAATTTTCTTCTAAGCGAGCCATTATATACGATCTTCTATTTTTCTTTTAATATAGAAAATTCCGGCAAGACATGCACATACTACAACTGCCCAAACAAAATCAGGAAGTACAATTGCACCAGTCTGCGGCGAAATAGGCACCCCTTCGCCGGATTCAGTACTAAATGCAGCGATTGCGAATGGTGAGAGATTGTCGCAATCAATCTGGAATTCAATTACATCTTCGTGAGTAGTTGTATCTTCATAAAGCTTTGATGGGATATAGTCCCATTCGCCAGCTCTGTTATAGTGCATTAAAGCTACGTAGTTATTAAGAAGCGAAGACATTTCGTCATCGCCAAATGTTAAACGAAGTGTGTGAACACAGTGATGCTGCGAGAGATCGTGCTGCGCCGGCTTTTCGCACCAAACAGAAACATCGAATATAGTTACAATAACCATATCTTTGTTTTGGATCTTTGCATTTGCATCTTTTGCACCAGTTAAATTTTCTTTCGCAGCTTCTGCAATAATATCTCTCCAGAGTTTGAAATTATTATCGCCAAAACCATCAGTTCCGTTTTTAGTATTTGTTCTTGCATAAACAAGTCTTTCTTCTGCGGAAACTTCACCAGTTGCACTTGTACCATCTGTTACCTTACAAACAACATTTTCAATTGTCTGCTTTTCAACATAAGGTGTAACCTTTAAAGTTACAAGGCAATCATCAGCTGCCGGGCCATCGCCATCTTCTGTATAGAACTGAATAAGCCCATCGTCGTTTTTTGTAATAACGATTTCTGGAGCATCTTAGCCCGCATCAGGTATAATTTGGATGTCCTTTTCAACCGGTGGGTCTTGCGCAAACGGGCTCTGTGGTTAATC
>JAUNQK010000104.1 GCA_030536235.1 Bacillota bacterium | reverse complement strand
TCTAGTATGGAATTTGCCGGCTTCTATCGCCAGCTTATTGGAGCTTTAGCTGAAGATCAAGGTGTAAATCTTGATATGCCTTATAAAAAGATGCCAAAGGCATTTAAACACGAGCTCTTTTATGGTACTGAAGGAAGAAAGCTTGATTACTATTATCAGCGTCGTGATGGAAGCCTTTCGCATAGGCATGATAGTTTTGAAGGCGTTATTCCTAATTTAATGCGCAGATTCATTAGTACAAATTCTGATTACATTAAAGATAAATTAGCAGATTATATGCTTGTTGATGATTGTCCTGACTGCAAAGGAAAAAGACTGCGCCCTGAGATATTAGCAGTAACTGTTGGCGGAATTAATATCGATGAATTCTGTCGTATGTCAATTGATGAAGCATTAGATTTTACTCTTTCGCTTGAAAAGAAACTAAATGAAAGAGAATTAACAATCGCAAGATTAATTTTAAAAGAAATAAAAGTAAGGCTTCAATTCTTAATTGATACAGGCCTTGATTATTTAACACTTGCAAGATATTCTGCAACTTTAAGTGGCGGGGAATCTCAAAGAATTAGACTCGCTACACAAATTGGTTCTTATCTTGTTGGCGTAATGTATATTCTTGATGAACCTTCAATAGGGCTTCATCAAAAAGATAATAAGAAGCTTCTTGCAGCGCTGCGCAATCTTTGCAGCCTTGGAAATACTTTAATTGTAGTTGAACACGATCAAGAAACCATGGAAGAGGCCGATCATATTGTTGATATTGGCCCTGGTGCCGGTGCTTTAGGTGGAAACCTTGTTGTTCAAGGAACAATTGAAGATGTGAAAAATTGTGAAGAATCAATCACCGGGCAATATCTTTCAGGCAAAAAGAAAATTGCGATTCCAAAAGAAAGAAGAGATGGCAATGGTAAATCGATATGGATTCGCGGTGCAAAGGAAAATAATTTAAAGAATGTTGACGTCGAATTCCCGCTTGGAAAGTTCGTTTGTGTTACAGGTGTTTCCGGCAGTGGAAAGTCTACTCTGATTAATGAAATACTATATAAGGCTGCAGCATCTAATTTTTATCATGCAAAGGCAAAACCTGGTGTGCATAAGAAAATAGAAGGCTTTGAAAATATTGATAAGGTTATTGATATCGATCAAAGCCCAATCGGAAAGACTCCGCGTTCTAACCCTGCAACTTATACTGGAGTGTTTACTCATATTAGAAATCTTTTTGCTCAAACAAATGAAGCTAAAATGAGAGGCTACACTCCGGGAAGATTTAGTTTTAATGTAAATGGCGGAAGATGCGAAGCATGCTCGGGCGATGGAATTATAAAGGTCGAAATGAATTTCTTGCCAGACGTATATGTTCCATGCGAAGTTTGCCATGGTAAGAGATATAATAGAGAAACTCTTGAAGTTAAATATAAAGGAAAGAATATCTATGACGTTTTAGATATGACTGTCGATGAGGCTCTTGATTTCTTTGAAAACATTCCAAGTATTCAAAGACAAATTAAGACCTTAAAAGATGTAGGCCTTGGGTATATCAAGCTTGGACAACCATCAACTCAACTTAGTGGTGGTGAAGCACAAAGAATTAAACTTGCAACAGAACTTTCTAAGCGAAGCACAGGAAGAACATTATATATTCTTGATGAACCTACAACAGGGCTTCATTTTGCAGATGTGGATAAGCTAATAGGTGTTCTTCAAGCTTTAGTTGATACCGGCAACACAGTCGTTGTAATTGAGCATAATCTGGATGTTATTAAAACAGCAGATTATATTATAGATCTTGGCCCGGATGGTGGGAATAAAGGTGGAACAGTTGTCGCTAAAGGAACTCCAGAAGAAGTCGCAAAGGTTGAAGAGTCTTACACTGGTCAGTTCTTGAAGAAAATTCTTAAGGAGAAAAAGTAATGAAAGAGTTTTATTTTTTATCAAGCGATGGAAAAAC
>JAUNQK010000043.1 GCA_030536235.1 Bacillota bacterium | reverse complement strand
GCTACAGCTGAAGAAGTTGCAGTAGTAGGTAAAGACGTTGCTATGCAGGCAGCATCAATGAGACCATTATACGTTGATGAAACTGGTGTAGATCCAGAATACCTTGCACACGAAAAGGAAGTTCTTGTTGCTCAGGCAGCTAAGGAAAGTCCAAACAAGCCACAGGAAATTATCGAAAAGATGATCAATGGTCGTCTTAAGAAAG
Organism: Bacillota bacterium; assembly: GCA_030536235.1. Taxonomy (GTDB): domain Bacteria; phylum Bacillota; class Clostridia; order Peptostreptococcales; family Anaerovoracaceae; genus UBA1764. Next base: position 8,017 of record JAUNQK010000043.1, on the reverse strand, counting down.
AACTCAAGGAAGTTTGCCTTGTAGATCAGACTTTCGTAAAGAACAGCGATATGTCCGTTAAGGAATATGTTGACAGCGTAGCTAAAGAAATCGGCAAGCCAATCCAGGTAGTAGAAATGATTCGTTTCGAAGTTGGTGAAGGTCTTGAAAAGAGAGAAGAAAACTTTGCTGAAGAAGTAGCTAAGCAAATGCAAGGCTAATTTATAAATTAAAACAAATAATATTGCAGGGGTGCCGAAAGGCTGAGATTAGACCTATACTTGATCCGGATAATACCGGCGTAAGTTGCGATCAAATTTTTGAGACAAACACCCCTGAGATAGGGGTGTTTTCTTATGAATGAAAACTATACGAAGACAAGAGTAATAGTAGAATGTGCTTTACTTATTGCTCTTGGCACCATCCTGGCTCAGGTAAAAATATTTAGAATGCCAAGTGGCGGAAGTGTAACATTGCTCTCAATGCTTCCGTTTATAATGATTAGCTATAGACATGGGATGAAATGGGGCAGTTTAGCCGCAATGGCCAATGTTATGCTTCAAATCATTTTAGGAGGGCTTTATACACCACCAGCTGGGACAATTTTGGCGCTTATTGGTTCTGTTTTATTTGACTATGTTTTGGCATATTTAGTTTTAGCTTATGCCCCGGCATTCTCGAAAAAGATAAAAAATAAGGCTTTGGGCGTTGCTTTTGGCACGGCAATGGTATGTTTTTTAAGGTTTATCTGCGCATTTATTAGCGGATTTATCATTTGGGGGTCACTTGCCGATGGTGTTTGGGCAGCCTGCATTTATTCACTTTCTTATAACGCAGCATATATGGTGCCGGAGTCACTTTTGACAGTAGTTGCAAGCTACTTTTTGTGCAAAAAAGCACCAGTTTTATTCATAAACTAAGGCTTTTTGCCTATTTTGAATTATGATATAATTATGGGTGGATTATTCCACCCATTTTTCATTTTGGAGGATATATGAAAGCTATATATAAGAGAGTGCTGCTTAAAGTAAGTGGCGAAGCCCTTGCGGGCGAAAATCATACAGGCATTGACGATCAAATGATGCTTAATGTCGCAGAAGATGTAAAAAAGCTGCGTGACATGGGCGTAGATGTAGCAATTGTAGTTGGTGGCGGAAACTTTTGGCGCGGCAGAACAAGCCAAGGCATGGATAGAGCGCAGGCAGACTACATGGGAATGCTTGCAACTTGCATTAATGCACTTGGCCTTCAAGATGCATTTGAAAGAGTAGGAATTCCGACAAGAGTATGCACAGCAATTGAGATGAAAGCAGTTGCAGAACCTTACGCAAGAAGAAAGGCTCTTCATCATTTAGAAAAAGGCAGAGTCGTAATCTTTGCTGCCGGAGTAGGAAGCCCATTCTTTAGCACAGATACTTGTGCAGCACTTCGTGCAACAGAAATGAACTGTGATGTAATCTTGCTTGGTAAGAAAATTGATGCTGTATATGATAGTGATCCTGAAAAGAATCCTAATGCTAAACCTTATAAGAGACTTACACATCAGGAAGTTCTTGAAAAGAACCTGCAAGTAATGGATAGTACGGCAGCATCTCTTTGCAGAGATAACAATATGAAAATTCACTGTTTCGGCTTAGCAGAGCCAAATGCAATTTTAAAAGCTGTAGCAGGTGAAGAAATAGGAACAATTATTGAATAGGAGGTAACCCAATGTCAACCCCAAGAGAAAAATATGAAGAAAAGATGGCTAAGACACTTAATGTTCTTAAAGAAGATTTAAATTCAGTAAGAGCAGGTAGAGCTAATGCGGCATTACTTGATCAAATCGTAGTTGATTATTACGGAACTCCGACACCACTCAAGAATATGTCTAATATTTCTGTTCCAGATCCAAGAACATTAATGATTTCTCCATTCGATCCTTCAACAATTAAGGATATCGAAAAGGCTCTTCAGGTTTCAACTATTGGCATTAATCCATCAAACGATGGAAAGGCTATCAGACTTGTAATGCCACCTGTAACAGAAGAAACAAGAAAAGAAAAAACTAAAGTCATTAAGAAGATGGGCGAAGAAAGTAAAGTCGCAGTTAGAAATTTACGCCGTGACGCAAATGAAGAAGTTAAGAAGCTTCAAAAAGAAGGCGAATTTACTGAAGATGATGAAAAAGATGAACTTGAAGAAATTCAAAAGCTCACTGACAAGTGCATGAAAGACATCGATAACATCGTTGCAGACAAAGAAAAAGAATTAATGGAACTTTAATAAATTTAAGGGGACAGGTTATTACCTGTCCCCAAATTGATATTTATGTTAGACAAAGAAAGAATTCCTAAACATGTTGCCATTATAATGGATGGCAATGGACGTTGGGCAAAAAAGCGCGGGCAAATTCGTGTTAAGGGCCACAATGAGGGAATGAAAGCACTAAGAGAAATAGTTAAGCATTCTGATATTTTAGGTGTTAAGTATCTAACTGTTTATGCTTTCTCTACTGAGAATTGGAAACGTCCGGTTGAAGAGGTTACTGGAATATTTAAGCTTCTTGTTAAATATGTTGCCAGTGAACTTGATGAATTAAATAAAAATAATGTTCAAGTGCATATCATTGGGGACTGGTCGAAGGTTCCAGAAGATGCACAAGAATCAATAAAGAAGGCAATTAATACAACCGCGAATAATACCGGTCTTGTATTTAATATAGCAATCAATTACGGGGGCAGAGCCGAAATTATTCGTGCTTGTAATAATTTGATTGCAGAGGGTATTGAGAATATTACAGAAGAAAAATTTGCCGAAGCACTTTATACTGCAAATTGTCCTGATCCTGATTTAATCATTAGAACAGGTGGTGAATATAGATTGTCGAATTTCTTAACGTGGCAATCTGCATATTCAGAATTAGTAGTAGTGGATACTTATTGGCCAGATTTTACGCCAGCTGAATATGAAAAGGCTATAGAGATCTTCCAGGGGAGAAACAGACGCTTTGGAGGCTTATAGTGAAAACTAGATTAATATCAATCGCTTTTATGCTGCCATTTTTAATATTTTTAATTCTTGGCGGCACGCCACTTCTTGTTGTTGCTTGTTTAGTATCACTTGCAGCGCTTTATGAATTTTATAGAGGTTTTGAAAAATTAGGAATTAAAGCATCACTTCCTGTAGGCTTTGCTTTAATACTTGCATTATATGCATTGACATATTTTGCGGTTATTCACTCAAAAGATTTTGAATTATATGGATTGTATTTAGGATTATGGTTATTTATTTCTATATTCTTTACTTTCCTTATGATTATTATTGATAAAGAACACAATATTTTAGGGCCAACATATGCACTTGTTGGTGTAATCTATGTAGGGTTCTTAATCAGTAATTTGGTTCTTATCGAGCAAACACATCATGCATGGGTATGGATGCCAATAATTGTTGCTTATCTTTCAGATACTGGTGGATACTTCGGTGGATTATATTTTGGTAAACATAGATTGGCACCAACGCTTTCTCCAAAGAAAACCGTTGAAGGCTCTATTGGCGGCGTGATATTTGGTACCCTTGGGGCTGCAATTTTTGGACTAATTTTTGAAAGAGATTATATAATTCTTTGTTTAATTCTTGGCGTAGTTGGTTCAGTATTAGCAGAACTTGGAGATTTAGTTGCAAGTGCATTTAAGCGTAAGATGGGAATAAAAGATTATTCATCTCTTATTCCTGGCCATGGCGGAGTATTAGATAGAGTTGATTCGCTTACATTTGTAATACCTCTTTTTTATTATTGTGTTAGATTGTTTGTAAAATAGTGAAAAGAATTTCAATCCTTGGGTCTACTGGGTCCATTGGAACACAAACTTTAGATGTAATAAGAACTCATTCAGATGAGTTTTGTGCTATAGGTTTAAGCTGTGGGCATAATGTTGATCTTTTTAGAAATCAACTGCTCGAGTTTAAGCCTCTTTTTGCTGCATGCGCAGATGAGGCTGATTGCAGAGAATTAGCAAAAGAATTCCCAAACATTCATTTTGAATATGGAATGGAAGGCCTTTGCAATTGCGCAAGTCTCGCAGATGCAGATATTGTTGTAAACTCTTTGCTTGGTATGATGGGCATTCGTCCAACGTTTGCTGCGATTAAAGCAGGTAAGGACATTGCTTTTGCAAATAAGGAAACACTTGTTGCTGGTGGTAAGCTTTTAACATCAGCTGTTAAAGAGGCAAAGATTAAGCTTCTTCCTGTAGATAGTGAACATTCTGCAATATTCCAAAGTCTGCAGGGGCATCAAGATGCGCAAATAAGTAAAATTCTTCTTACTGCATCAGGTGGCCCATTTAGAGGTTATACAAAACAGCAGATTGAAAGTGTAACGAAAGAGCAAGCTTTAAAACATCCAAATTGGAATATGGGTGCAAAAATTACTATTGATTCTGCAACCATGATGAATAAAGGCTTAGAAATAATTGAAGCAGCACATTTATTTGAAGTTGATCCGGATAATATTGAAGTATATGTACATCCGGAAAGTGTACTTCACAGTGCTGTTGAGTTTACAGATGGCGCAATCATTGGACAAATGGGAACACCTGATATGAGAGTCCCTATTGCTTATGCACTTTCATATCCAAGTAGATTATCTAATGTTGCGAAACCTGTTAATCTCTTTGAACTAAAAGCTTTACATTTTGAAAAACCAGACCCTTCAGTCTTTAAATGTTTGGCTTTAGCGCAGCAAGCAATTAAATCAGGGCATCCTTATCAAATTGTAATGAATGCAGCAAATGAAGAGGCGGTAGCAGCATTCTTAAAAGATAAGATTAGATTTGTTCAGATTGCAGATGTAATCGAAGATACTTTAATGGCGAAAAACTGGGGTGACATTAAAGAATTGGGAGATATTTTTGAAACAGAAAAAGAGGCTAGAGATTTAGCGAAAGGGTATATAAGTAAATGCGAATAATTGGGATTATCTTAGCAATACTGCTTTTCGTTGTGCTCGTAGTAATCCATGAATTTGGTCATTTTATTACAGCAAAGCTTTGCGGTGTCAATGTCTTGGAATTTTCAGTAGGTATTGGCCCAGTATTGTATAAGAAAGAAAAAGGTGGCACACAGTATTCACTTCGCAGTATTCCTATTGGCGGATATTGCAGGCTTGAAGGGGAACTTGCAGAAGGTGAAGATGGTGCTTCAAATAATGACGAAAAATCATATATGAATGCCGCTTGGTATAAAAAGATTTTAATTTGTATCGCAGGGGCATTTAATAATATTCTTCTTTGCTTAATTGTTTTGTTTTTCATTTTTCTTTACATGGGAAGTGGATCACAAACACTTGGTGCTGTTACACCGGGCAGCCCTGCAGATTTGGCAGGTTTAAAAGCAGAAGATAAAATTATTGCTATTGATGATGTGAAAATGACATCATGGAATGAAATCGTAAATACTATCACAAATTCAAACGGTGATTTAGAAATTACTTTTGAAAGAGATGGTAACGAAAATTCCGCTATTCTTTCACCTGAATACGATGAAGAGCTTGGAAGAAAAATTGTTGGTATTACTACGAAGATGGTTCATTCACCAAGTGTATCTGCAAAGGCTTCTGTCCAAACGTCTGTATCTTTCTTTGTAGAGATTAAAGATACTTTGATTAGATTAGTAACAGGTAAGGAATCTGCAGATAATGTCGTTGGAATTGTTGGCATTGTCGATGTTGTAAGCCAAGAGATTGAATACGGGCTTGTAAATGTATTCTATATTATGGCTCTTATTTCATTAAACCTTGGCGTAGTTAATTTACTTCCGATTCCGGGGCTTGATGGAGGGAAAATTCTTTTCATTTTATTTAAGACAATTTCGGGCGGAAGAATTAGTGATAATGTAGAAGCTACAGTTGATACCATTGGTCTATTGATTTTAATGGCACTTGCTATACTTTTAATTTTCAAAGACACAATGAATTTGGTTATAAGATGACAAAACAAGTTAAAGTTGGAAACATATTTATAGGAGGCGGCGCACCAATCAGTATCCAGTCTATGACTAATACTGATACTCATGATGTGCAAGCAACAGTAAAGCAAATAAATGCTTTAGCAGAAGCTGGTTGCCAAATAGTTCGTTCTACAGTTCCGGATATGGAAGCTGCAAAAGCATTTGCTGAGATTAAAAAGCAGTCACCAATTCCACTTGTTGCTGATATTCATTTTGATTATCGACTTGCTATTGCTGCAATTGATGCAGGGGCAGATAAGATTAGAATTAATCCTGGTAACATAGGAAGTGAAGAAAGGGTTCGTGCCGTTTTAGAAAAAGCAAAGGCTGCAAAAATTCCAATTCGAATCGGAGTAAACAGTGGTTCGCTTGAAAAAGAATTGATTGAAAAATATGGCGGAGTAACAGCAGAAGGCCTTTGTGAATCTGCGCTTAACGCAGTAAAGTATGCTGAAAGCTTTGGATTCGAAGATGTTGTTGTTAGTATGAAGTCTTCGGATGTTAAGATGAACTACGAAGCTCATAAGCTATTTAGTGAAAACTCTGATAGACCTCTTCACGTTGGTATTACAGAAGCAGGAATAGGGCGCAGTGCAGAAATAAAATCTGTCGCTGGTATTGGTTCACTTCTTCTTGCCGGAATCGGTGATACCATGAGAGTATCACTTACAGGTGATCCTGTTCGTGAAGTTGTTTTAGCAAAAGAAATTCTAAAAGCATGTGGCATTAGAAAATCTGGAATTGATTTTGTTTCTTGCCCAACATGTGGCAGAACAAAAGTTGATTTACCAAGCATTGCAAGCCAGGTTGAAACAGCACTTCAGCCAAAATCAGAAGAGCTGGCAAAAGAGGGCAAATTCATTAGAGTTGCAGTTATGGGATGTGCAGTAAACGGGCCTGGAGAAGGCAAATCTGCAGATTATGGTGTGGCTTGTGGCCCTGGATGTGGACTTTTGATGAAACATGGTGAGATTGTAAAGAAAGTCCCAGAAGAGGCAATTGTAAGCGAACTTATTCAATTGATTGAAGAATAATAAAAGCCCCGTTGAGATTATTCAACGGGGTAATTTTTATGGGATTGCTTCGGCCTAATGGCCTCGCAATGACAGTCATCGCGAGCGCAGCGAAGCGATCTATTTTGCAATAATTCTCTTAAATTTTGTGAATCTTGGAAGGCCATCTTCAAGAGGTCTATCAAGTTCTCCTTGAATAAGAGGAAGAACATAATCAACCATTTCTTGCTTTACTCCATTACCAGCTTGGTTAATCCATTCTCTTGGAACATTCTTAACCTTGTTAGCAACATACTGAAGATCTTGAAGCTTGATTCCGCAGTAGTAACCATGATGTCTACCGCAATCGAAGCCTACCATCTTGTCTGATATTCCGGAAACGGCAGCTTCAACAGCAGCAGCACCTGCACGCTTAGCTTCAGAGATATCAGTTCTTGAAGCACAGTGTGTAGCACAACGCTGAAGCAGTGAAAGTTCGATAGGTCTAACTTTGCAACCTAAATCGGATTTAACTGTAGCTGCAAGAAGAGCAGCAAGACCACCAAGCTGAGCATGACCAAAGCTGTCAACAGCAGAACCTGTGTCAGATACAAGTGTTCCGTCTGGATAGTGGATACCTTCAGATACTGCTACGAAACAGTTTCCTTTAGCTTCATAAATTGCTCTAACATCTGCAAGGAATCTATCCATATAGAAATCAGTTTCAGGTAAATAGATAAGATCTGGACCATCGCCGTAAGCTGAAGCGACACCACTTGCACCTGTAAGCCATCCAGCATCACGACCCATGATTTCCATTACGATAACCATGCCTGTGTCATAAACCTGAGAGTCTCTTGATGTTTCCATGCAAGATGTGATGATATATTTTGCAGCTGATGCATAACCAGGTGTGTGGTCTGTACCAACGAGATCGTTATCAATTGTCTTTGGGATACCAATTACTCTGCAATCGTATCCAACTTTCTGCATGTAGCTGGAAATCTTTGAGCAAGTATCCATTGAATCGTTTCCGCCATTATAGAAGAAATAGC
>JAUNQK010000042.1:6414-8274 GCA_030536235.1 Bacillota bacterium | reverse complement strand
CAAACCTGGCCCTTGCAACTAACGATTAGCCGGGCCAGGCTCGCCGCCGCCCGCGACAAACCGATGTAGCTGTAGTGTAGTGGTAAGCTTTTTTTAGACACGAAAACCTGGGTTATTGCACAATATCTTTAAGGATTTTAGCCAAGAAGGTTTCTATTATAAATACAAAAATCTGTGATACGCTCAAACACATCGGTTTGCCCCAGGCATGGCGACATGGCGCACGGCAACCTACTTTATTGCCAGTGCGCCATCAGTAAGTCGCCAATGCCTGGATTGGCAAACCCCACGAACGCCTTAGCGTGAGTGGAGTAAACTTCAATATCATTAACAGCAAAAGTGACAATAGTGCGATCTTTCATCCCTCTATTTCTTTAAGATATTTAATAGACATTTTTGTCGATTTATTATATAATTTCAGCATAAACAGACAAATTTGGTGAGTTATTATGACAAAAATCGACAATCAAAAAACTTTAAAAAGCACAGCAATATACTTAAAAGAAATCGGCGAGAAAATTAAACTTTACCGTGTAAGCAAAGGCCTTACACAGCAGCAGCTTGAAGAAAAAACAGGCGTTTCTGCCAGAAGCATTTCACGTCTCGAACAGGGCCAGTCCATTCATATGGATAGCTTCGTAAAAATATTATGTGCTTTAAATCTTGAGGATAATTTAAGCATGCTGATTCCGGATCAAAGAGACAGGCCATCATTTTATTTAAAAAAAGTTGGCAACCCGAAATATAGAGCAAGAAAAAAGGCACATCCACAATCTACTTTTGTATGGGGTGAAGACAAATAAATATTGCAACGTCTTGTAGGGCTGGCAAATGCTGTGTGTTTAGAATATAATATGTATTATAGTAGAAAAGTAATGCGCGGCAGATTGCTTCGGCCTGACGGCCTCGCAATGACACATGTCATCGCGAGCGAAGCGAAGCGATCTAACCAAGAATAAATCAATTAACGGAGGTTTACGAAATGAGCAAATTTAAATTTTCTGTAGGTCCATGGAACGTACATTCAGGCGCAGACTCTTATGGCCCAGCAACAAGAGCCGAAATCGATTTCGACGAAAAGCTTGCTAAATTCGCAGAACTGGGCTTTAGCGCAATTCAGTTCCACGATGACGATGCAGTTCCAAACATCAACGACTACACAGAAGAAGAAATTAAAGAAAAAGCGCGCGAGCTTAAAAAGAAACTTGATAAATATGGCCTCGCAGCAGAATTCGTAGCCCCACGTCTTTGGATGGATGGCCACACAATCGAAGGCGGCTTCATGAGCACATCAGCAGAAGACCGCGAATACGCAATGTGGAGAGCATATCGTTCCATCGATATCGCCAACGAACTTGGCGCAAAATTCATAGTACTTTGGCTCGCTCGCGAAGGAACACTTTGCGCAGAAAGCAAATCACCAGTTTGGGCAACAAAGCAGTTAATCGAAGCAATCAATAAGATGCTCGAATACGATCCAAAGATTAAAGTTTGCATCGAACCAAAACCAAACGAACCAATCGACCGTTCAATCTGCGGAACAATGGGCCACGTAATGGCAATCTCCGCAGCAACAATCGACCCAAGCCGTGTTGGCGGAAACCTCGAATCCGCACACGCAATCTTAGCAGGTCTCGACCCAGCACACGAAATCGGCTTCGCACTCGCAATGGGCAAACTGATGACAGTTCACCTTAACGACCAGAACGGCCTTAAGTTCGACCAAGACAAGAGCTTCGGCGTAGAAAACCTCAGAGCCGCTTTCAACCAGGTTAAGGTTCTTAAAGAAAACGGATACGGCGACAACGGCGAATACGTTGGCCTCGACGTTAAGGCAATGAGAACAACAAGAGACGAAGA
>JAUNQK010000042.1:0-6314 GCA_030536235.1 Bacillota bacterium | reverse complement strand
ACGGCGAATACGTTGGCCTCGACGTTAAGGCAATGAGAACAACAAGAGACGAAGACAGCTATAAGCACCTTCAAACATCACTCGAAGTATTCAAGATGCTCGAAGAAAAAGTTGACAAGTTCGATTACGACTTCCAGAAAAAATGCGTAGAAAATCGCGACTTCGAAAGCCTCGAACTTTACGTAATGAAACTCTTAATGGGACAAATTTAATGAAAAAAGTAATCGTATCAGGCCACATTTGTATCGACATAACACCCGAAATTTCAGCCCAAGGTGACAAAACCTTGGGCGATATTTTAATGCCAGGCAAGCTGCTTCAAACCGGTGCAGCCACAATTAGCACGGGCGGAGTCGTTGCAAACACCGGGCTCGCCATGAAAAAATTCGGCGCAAACGTAAGCCTTATGGGCAAAGTCGGTTGCGACGAATTCGGCGACATGATAATTAACATTCTCAAAAAATACGATGCCGACGCCGGAATCATCCGCGCCGAAAACGAGGCGACATCGTATTCAGTAGTTCTTGCTGTTCCCGGAATCGATCGCATGTTCTTGCACTGCCCTGGCGCTAACGACACCTTCACAGCAAGCGACGTGCCAGAAGAAGCACTTCAAGACGCCGCGCTCTTTCACTTCGGATACCCACCAATCATGAAAAAAATGTATCAAGATGGCGGCAGCGAGCTTATTAAACTAATGCAAAAAGTAAAAGACGCAGGCTGCGCAACATCGCTCGACATGACAGCAGTTGACCCGTCAACTGAAGCAGGCCGCGCCGATTGGAAGACGATAATTACAAACGTAATTCCTTACATCGACTTCTTCGTGCCAAGCATCGAAGAGTTATGCTTTATGATCGACAGAAAGCGTTTCGAAGGTTGGCAGCAAAGAGCAGGCTCCGGCGACATCACAGAAATTTTAGATTTAGAAAACGACATCAAACCGCTTGCAGAAAAATGCATGGCAATGGGCTGCAAAGTGCTGCTCTTAAAATGCGGAAGCAAAGGCATGTATCTAAAAACTTCCGGCGAAAACGCAATCAAAAAAATTAGCCCAAGGCTTGAGCTAAACATAAACGACTGGGCAGATAAAGACATCTTTATGCCCGCGCTAAAAATCGAAAAAATTGTAAGCGCAACCGGCGCCGGAGACACAAGCATCGCAGCATTTGAAACCGCAATGCTAAACGGCGAGCCAGCGCAAAACTGCCTCGTGCTTGCAGTCGCAACAGGCGCGTGCTGCGTCACAGCATACGATGCACTAAGCGGCCTTAAGCCACTCGAAGAATTAAAAGAAAGAAGCGATATCAAATGCTTGTTAATATGAAAGAAATGCTCGACCGAGCAAAAACAGAAAAATACGCAGTAGGCCTTTTTAACGCAGTAAACGTCGAGATGGCCCGCGCCGTTATCGAAACAGCAGAAGAGCTGCACGCCCCGGTAATCGTTGGCACCGCAGAAGTGCTGCTTCCGGCAATGGATTTAAAACGTGTCGCAAGTTATTTGATTCCGCTGGCAAAAGAAGCGAATGTTCCGGTTTGCGTTCACTTCGACCACGGCCTCACTTACGAAAAATGCATCGAGGCTATCGAGCTGGGATTTACTTCAATCATGTACGATTGCTCGACGCTTAGCTACGAAGACAACATCGCAAAAGTTGCCGAAATGGTTAAGCTTTGCCACGACAAAAACATTACCGTCGAAGGAGAGCTGGGCCACGTTGGCGATAACGCAGGTGCCGGAAAACTCGCAAAGCCAAGCGACTACTTCACCGACCCTAACACCGCGCTCGACTACGTAAAACGAACAGGCGTCGACGCGCTCGCAATCGCAGTTGGCAACGCGCACGGCGACTACGCGTTCCCGCCAAAACTCGACTTCGATCGCATCGATACGATTTCAAAACTCGTGAATATTCCGCTTGTGCTTCACGGCGGAAGCGGCCTGTCAGATAACGACTTCAAAACCGCAGCAAGCCTTGGCATTTGCAAAATCAACATCTTTACCGATATCGATAAAGCAGGTAAAGCCGGGCTCGAAAAAGGAATCGCCGCTGGCGCAACCAGCATGCTCAGCCTTATCCCTTACGAAATCGAAGAGATGAAAAAAGTCGTTAAAAACAAAATCGAACTATTCGGCGCAAATGATAGGTATTAAAACACATGTCATCGCGAGCGCAGCGAAGCGATCTAACTAGATTGCTTCGGGGCTATCGCCCCTCGCAATGACAACAAAAACCCAGAGTGAAATCACTCTGGTTTTTTAATACTTCTAATAATTAAGCAGCATGCAATTGCGATTAATATTCCGATCGCAGCGCCGGCGCTGTCAAGCAGCATGTCTCTAATCTCGCAAGAGCGTCCGGCAGAATAAAGCTGATGCAGCTCGTCGCTAACAGCATAGCACGCAGCAAAAATTTGAGCGCGCGCAGCATTCCTCCAAAGCTTCGGGCGCCAACTTTCAACCGTTAAAAACGCAAACAAACCAAGGCCCATAAACTCTAAAAAATGAGCACTCTTTCTAACGAAATGATGAAGCTGCCCAAAGCTGTACTTACCCTCGCCCTGGTTTACGATCTCGTCTACCCTCTCGGTAATCACCGTGCTGTGCGCCTTACTAACATCGGCGCTCTGGCCGGAAAAAACAAAAATGCTAACCGCAAAACATAGAGTTAAAACTAAAGATGCAATTGTGATAAACTTAACCTTCAATAAAAATTTTCCTCGACACAAAGCTCCAGACCATTACAACTGCTTCAACGAAAATTTTGCCGAGCATGTAATGAAGCCCGATCTTTGAAACAACTACCCACATTAATGAAACGTTGATCGCAAGACCAATTATATTTAAACCAAAGAAAGTAACAAACTCGTTCGACTTCTTTCGCCCCTCGCGCCCCTTAAATACAAAACGCATTGATAAGATGTAAGCAACAATTGTATAAATCGAAAACGACAGCGCCGCGCTAACCAAATACATCCAGTGGAAAAATTCCGTGAACACAAACAGCAAAATGTAATCGACAAAGAACGATGCAAAGCCAACAATGACAAAGTTCCTAACCTGCTTGTACCATTTTTGAGTTGTAATCTTAGTTAAAAAATTCTGCATATATCCCTCGTGAAATAACGATTACAGTATTATAACACAAAGCAGCAAATAAACCAAAGGCCGGGGTGCGCGTCAAAGCACCTCGGCCATAACAAAATCAATACCTACTAATTATAACAACTTATCCGCCCTACGCATTCTCCCGGTCCAGCCATGCATTCTTGCCCACGCCCTTGTTTCTTCAGGGTCGTCATAATCAAAATGATCAGAACCTTCCCGGTGAATTCCGGCAAGCATTTCACAGTAGCCACCGATTCCGCCAACATCATCTAAAACAGGAAGCCCATCAAGAGCAATGCACAACGGACACTGCTTCAGTATTACCATTAGAATCTGATCTCGAAGTTCGCCATCAATCACCTTCCCGTTTTTAAATACTGGCGTTTGCTTATCAGTAAAATACTCGTCTACAAGCGTAACCTTAACTTCCCAGCCATCGCCGTAATCGTACTCATAAATAATCTCATTGGTAAGCGGCAAAGCAGTTCCGTTTAGCTTGCACATCTTTTGCCAATAATCATACTCGTCATAAGCCTTCGTATCATTTTCTTCGAACCTCTTGTTTGCATCAGCTATAAGAGCGCCCAGCTGATCGGCTTTTGCCTCTTTGCCAAGAACTTCTGTAACTTTTAATCTCTCAAGAAGTTCATCCAAGCCACCCTCTTCTACAAAACCTCTGCCAATTTCATCACAAGTGGCTTCTGTAATTTTCTTAACTCGCGGATGCGCCTGAAGCTCAGCCTTCTCCTTCTCACTCATATTTACCCACTCAGAAAAAGATGGCGCAACGCGCAGCAACGTATTATTAGCTATGAAATAACTAACGGCAGCTCTCGCCTCCATGAAATGCTCTGAATATCCATAGTACTGATACGGGCCTGTATATTTTCTGCGGAGCCATGCTTCCCAACTAACACTTTCATCGTAATCATCATCCCAGTATATATCCTTGAAATCTGATGTCGGAAAACGAAAATAAACACCACAATAATCAGCCCATTTTATAAAGCTATTTTGAGTAAGCTCGCGGAATTTTTCATCAGGCAGCGAGAAATGATGCAGATGGCTGTTCTGCCATCCGAAAACTTTCTGTATCACATAATGAAGCGCATGAAGATTAATATTCGCCGGGGCCAAAACCTCTCGCGTAATTCCAGTCTGCACCTTCCCGTATTTTTTCAGCACTTCCATATCAGCATTTTCGATATTAAGTTCTAATTTAAGCCGGATAACACTAAGCTCTTGACTCTTCATATCTTCAACCTTTTTCAATTCTTTCATTTCAAAACTTATCGCAGCCTTCGCCGTTACAACAACACTTCAGCAGCCTGCATTCCAACAGTAAAATCTGCCGGAATCAATTAAAGTATAAGTTAAATAATGCCGAAGTTCAACTCGAAAGCATCCACTTCACATTATTTTGAATAAACGGATGCACACCAACATCACAAATTTCAAATTTTCTTAGATCAAAAGCATCCTCATTGCTATTATCAAGCACAGTGGATGCAACAACCTCTCCAAAATGCAATTTAAATCAACTTCTCCTTACATCCACTGTCCCAAAAACTCGCCAAGCGGATGCAGCAGCCTCTCAAAAAATCAATTCAAAGCGCCAAGCCTTGCATCCACGACCTCAAAAACTCGCCACGTGGATGCAAATACGCCATCAGTCCTTGCTTACACAGAGAAGTAATCCCAAATTTTAAAACCATCGGTTTGCCCCAGGCATGGCGTCATGGCGCGCGGCAACCTACTTTATTGCCAGCGCGCCATCAGTAAGACGCCAATGCCTGGCTAGGCAAACCCCGCAAGGGCCTTAGCCCGAACGGCCATGTTGCGAAACTCTTCAAACCAAAAGCCATACTGTGGCCATAGTACAGCACTATTCAAATCAAAAACCGAGGCGTTAGCCTCGGCCGGAATCTCCTTAATATTATGTTAAAAACTTCTCGTTAAAACCTCTTCCATATTTCACCGTATTGAGATTTCACGGTATTAAATATATATGCCGTCTCATTTTGATTTTTAGGAAGATCATCCTTGCCGTATATCAATAATATCTCTATCAAATCTTTACTATTATCAATTGAAACAACACATCTATTACCAGAAGACTTTGTGGATTCTTTTGTTTTTGCAACTCTAAAATCATATTTAATTAACCAATAATTACCTTTATGTTTTAATTCATCTACCTGCTGAGAACTTTGCGTGTCATTATTCGGCATTCTTAAACGGGCCAATTCAAATTGAATTGATCTGTCCGTTACTTCCCACTGAACACCGGGATACTTCTTTTCAAAATTCTTCAAAAAATGCTTCTTTGCATAATCAGCATATTGTACTTGAAACAATTTTTCAGTTTTCGATAAAAAATTAGTAAACATTCTCTGGTTCTTCTTGCAAAATTAATTCATATGGAATAACTTCATTTGCTCTACATGATTTCCATGGCTTTTGATGATGCGTAAAATTTACAATTACTTGAGTTGGCTCATCTTTCCACTTTTCGCAAACTGCTTCAATTTCCTGTTTTTCATCATCGGACAATAAAGAAAAATTAAAATCATTTAAGCATGCCGGAATCTTTATCATCTGTGCGCCTTCACTCAAACAATCAATTTTTATATCGCCCGTTTGATATAAATTATCAGTCAACTCTAAAAACGAATCTGCTAAAGGCCCATATTCTTTACACTTATATAAAACATTACTCATTGACTCAAGATTGTTATAGAAATGATTAAAATCAACTAAGTATAACAATTTCGCCAATTTTGTTTTCGGAAGCCCACGCTCTCCAAACTGTTTAACAATATATAAATACATTTGTTTAAATTTATCTGTATTTTGAACCCCATAGAAAAATTCCTCTACTGGCACACCAAAATATGCAGCCAACATATCAAGCTGCTTTGTAGTCAACGGAGCTTCATCATTCTCAATTTTTCCATATGTTTGTCTGCTAATACCTAATTTGTTTGCAACATCTTCCATAGAATATCCAAACTTGTTCCTCAATTTCACTAAATTTTCCAAAACACTCATAATGGTAACCTCCTTAAATATGTTAAACCTTTTTAACATATCTATGTTAAAATTATAGCACGCCGGAAACATTTGGTCAAGACCACCCTCCCCTTCGGGCGGTGTCAAGTTTTTGTGGAGTTTTTGGTTGCTCCTTCTATTCTGCTTTAAAT
>JAUNQK010000041.1 GCA_030536235.1 Bacillota bacterium | reverse complement strand
GAGCGGCAATGAATTTGCAGAAAAGCTTTTAGATCAAATAATGGCTCAGGGTGCTGAAGTAGAATTAGAAGAAGTAAACGAAATCATTCCGGGAAATCCATGCATTGTAAAAACAGTTGAAGGTTCAAGCTTCGAATGCAAAGCGGTTATTCTTGCAACAGGCGTAAAGCATAGAATGCTTGGTCTTGAGGGAGAAGAACTCGCTGTTGGTAACGGAATTTCATTTTGCGCAGTATGCGATGGAGATTTCTACAAGAATCAAACAGTTGTAGTTGCAGGTGGTGGAAATTCTGCACTTCAAGAAGCAATGCTTCTTAGCTCAAAATGCAGCAAGGTTATAGTGCTTCAAGATATGGATCACTTCACCGGAGAAAAAACCATGCAAGACCTTCTCTTTGCAAAAGACAATGTAGAGGCGCACACCAGTGTTAAGATTACAGGCATTAAAGTAACAGATGCCGGAGTCTTCAAAGGTGTAGAAACGAGCATTGGCGATTTCGCTTGCGACGGAATGTTTGAGGCAATTGGTCTTATTCCGGATAACAAAAACTTTGAAGCAGTTGCAAAACTCAACGACTACGGATATTTCGATTCTGACGAATCATGTAAAACAAAAACTAACTGCGTATTCGTTGCAGGTGATGCAAGAAGCAAAACAGTAAGACAAATTACGACCGCAATTTCCGATGGCGCAAGCGCTGCAATTGCCGCATGTAATTACATCGACAGCTTATAATTGAAAATAGACATTAACAAATAGATCGCGTCGCTTCGCTCGCGATGACTGTCATTGCGAGGCCTACAAGGCCGAAGCAATCCAACCATATTTGTTAATGTCTATTTTATTATCTATTAAATTTTTCTACGCAAGATTTTGCCAGTTCGTCCATTGCATCAACATAGAAATCTTCAAGTTCAAGCTCTCTTGCTACTACTGATAATTCGGTGCAACCAAGAACAGCGCAATCACATTCAGCTGCATATACAGCATCTTCTATCGGCATCCAATCTGCAAGGCAAATGCCGATTCCGGCTTTAACCTTATCATAAATAATTGAACTAATCTTTGCCTGTAAAGCCTCGTCTGGCAGCCAAATTTGCATGTTTTCTGCCTCTAAGGCTTCTTTATAAAGCCCCGTCTTTATTGTGCCCTCAGTAGCTAAAATAGCCACCTTAGCACCCTCATGAGTGCGACGTTTACATTCTTTAGCTGCAAGTCTAAGCATATGATTAAGTTCAATACCCATATCATCTGCAACTTGATCTGCAAAGTAATGACAAGTATTGCAAGGAATCGCAAGCATATCGCAGCCCTGCTCTTTTAGAACCTTTGCATCGGCTAAAAGCTTATCATGAATAATTTGCTTTTCGTCGTCGCTTCCCATAATTGCACCTGTTCTATCTGGCATAAGACAATCACTTAAAATTACCATTGGGATATGGTCTTGATCTTTTTCTGCCTTAGTCTTTTCTGCAATCATTTGGTAGAACAGCGCAGTAGCAGCCGGCCCCATTCCGCCTATAACACCAAGTTTTTTCATTTATTTCTCCATATACTTATGATACTTATAGAAATGCCCAAGCTGGCCCTTTAAAAATTTTAAAGTTCTCTTAAAAGACATATCTGGTTTATACCATAAAGAATTACTTACTTTATTACTTTGTTCAAGTTTTTTAATTTTGTCTTTGTATTCTTTGTTTGCATATTTAAGTGCGACTGCCTTCGGAATAACTCTCCAAAGTCTTTCTTCTTGCGATATTACAAATGGAAGATCTAATTTTTCGATTCTATCTTCTACCAATAATTTTGCAATATTGCATCCTCCGCCAGTTACATAGTAGTTACTTCTGCCCTGACGAACATTAATTTCAAACACCTTAAACTTGTTATCACGCTGATCATATTTGATATCAAAATTTGAAAAGCCTGTAAACTTAAGTTCTTCAAGAAGTGACTTTAGTTTTTCACAAAGTTCTGGCTCATACTCATTTATAATTACTGCATGATTCCCAATTCCATGCGGAGTATGTTCTTCTAAGATGGTATGGCCTAAAGCCATCATCTTAACCCGGCAATTTCTATCAGAATAATTCGTAAGAACTCTCATATATGAATCATCGCCAGGAATAAAATCTTGAATAATCATTGAATCTGTATAACCAGCTTCATATACCTTGGTTAAAATTTCGTTTAGTCTTTCGCGTGTTTTAGCCTTAAAAACCTTGTCTTGCCCTTCAAATGGATGTTCCCAATACATAACACCATTAGCAGGTTTGCAAATAAATGGTGCATCAAATGGCAAGTCAAAATCTAAACCCATATCCTTTTTGTAAACAAAAGTATTTGGATGATCTATTCCATATTTATCACAAAGTTCATAGAATTTTTCTTTGTGAGTTAATGTCTTCATTAAATCTGCAGAGATATATGGAGCAACAACATTTTCAGGGAAGTTTTCTAAATTCTCTGCTGCAAGCTGAACATAACTGTCTCCGCAACCAATAAGAAGAACTGTAGCATCACTATTTGCTTTAGCAAAATTGCAAACGGCTTTTAAAAAAGTATCCTGCTTATCGTTGTTTACATTTGGATGAAGCCTAATAAAACGTGAATCACAAACTGGCCATGTATCATATTTACTATACACATCAGAAGTTAGCCCGTAAGCTTCATGAAAAGCCCTTGCAACGCTATATACATTTATATCTCCGCCAAACAAAAGCGGTTTAATTGTTTTCATGCCTATTCACCTCTAAAGCCCTTGCTTCTTTGCTTCGTTCCAAAGCGCATCTAATTCTTCAAGGCTCATGCCGTCTTTCATATTTTTCTCGACATAAGCAAAACGTCTAATAAATTTTTCAGAAGTAGCATTTAATGCTTCTTCTGGGTCAACTTCAAGCATTCGCGCAACATTCACTGCTGCAAACAATAAATCTCCAACTTCTTCTGCAACCTTATCTTGAGTTAAATTCTTTTTTGCATCTTGCACTTCTAACAATTCTTCTTTTACTTTTTCGTAAGCGCCCGACACATCGTCCCAATCAAAACCAACCTTTGCAGCTTTAGCTTGCACCTTGTCAGCTCTATAAAGTGCCGGAAGCCCTCTTGGGATTGACTCCATGGATTCTGTTTGAGATTTATTTTTCTTTTCTAACTTCTTAATA
Organism: Bacillota bacterium; assembly: GCA_030536235.1. Lineage (GTDB taxonomy): Bacteria > Bacillota > Clostridia > Peptostreptococcales > Anaerovoracaceae > UBA1764. The sequence goes on along the minus strand of JAUNQK010000041.1, from coordinate 5,261 downwards.
TCTTCCCAATTTGAAAGAACTTGTTTTGAAGTTAAATTATTTTCAACATCGCCAAACACATGCGGATGTCTTCTAATCATCTTTTCACATTCTTCATTTGCGATATCGGTCATATTAAAACGACCTTCTTCGCGAGCAATATTTGCATGAAAGACAACCTGCAGCAGAACATCTCCAAGCTCTTCTCTTAAATTATCATCATCTTTATTTTCGATAGCTTGAATCACTTCGTAAGCCTCTTCTATCATCGGTTTCTTTAAGCTATCGTGAGTTTGCTCTCTATCCCAAGGGCATCCTCCAGGGTTTCTCAAGACAGTAATAACATCTATTAATCTTTTTACGGCAGATTCTTCTGTTTCAGCCGGTTTTAATAATTCTTCGTACATAATATATATATTATATCCCATCTATTTGTATATTTCCAATTCTACGGGAAGTCTATCTTTTTTAGTCTTTTGGCCTATATTTTTAAGAATAATTTTGCCCTTTCCGCGCAAAACAACCTTTGTATTTTCTTCTATTTCTTTATCAGGTTTTGTGCATTGAATATTATCTACAAAAACAAGCCCTGCAGTAATAGCATCTTGAGCCTTTGTTCTTGAAAGATTAAATGCACTGCCAACGATATTATCTAGCCGTGCAGAAGCAATCGTATCGTGTTTAATACTAGTATGAATCTCACCAAGATCCAATTCTTCTATCGGTTTAATTTCAGTTTTCAGATGCACATGCCCAGCCTGATCATAATGACTAAGCAAGAACTCTTCCATAGTTTTTAAGATAATAATATCGGCACCATTACTTCGAACGATAATGTCACCTGTTACATTTCGATCTATACCTAAGCTTAAAATAGAACCAAGATAATCTCTATGCGTTAAAGCCTTTGACCCTTTTGGCACACTTACTCGAAGAATTTCAAGCGGACTGTCATCAATATCATCTAAATAATCTGGTAAGAACACCATCACTCTTCTTTCGGCATCATCGTATCCACCATAAAGAATATGCTTTGAATACTTAAATTCATTTTCTGCAATCGCACATTGATGCACATCAAGAAAAGCAGTGTGAGTTAAACAATACTGATCTTCACACTGCATTCTTTTATCGTCTATTTGATTAATTAAAAGCGTTTCTTCTTTTGTCATGTTTAATCTGGAATCGAAGGGATAGCCCCCATCTTTTCAGTTGATAAACTTGCTTTCATGCAAGCAAATTCACCAATAGTTTTTAATTCTTCTTCAGAAAGTTCTGCAGGGTCTTTTCCAATCTCTAAAATTTTTGCAATTGCTGCGCCTGCAAAGATATCTCCGGCACCAGTTGTGTCGATAGGCTTTACCTTAGGGCAAGCAATATCAACGCGCGCTTTTGCATTAAGCAATGTCGCACCTTTCGAACCAGCAGTAATCATAACAAGTTTATTATGCATAAAATCTGGTTCCCCAAGAAATTCATATTCATCATCTGACATTTTTACAATATCAGCATTTTCAAGGCCCCAAAGAAGTTCTTTTCTTGCTCTTTCAAGATCTCCCTTCCAAAGAGGTTCTCTTAAATTTGGATCAAAAGAAACTAATTTATTTCTTTTTTTAGCATACTTAACAACTTTCTTAAGTGTGCTTCTACATGGGTCATCAGTAAGTGAAAGGCTTCCGGCAAAATGAAAAATCTTACACTCACGAACAATTGAATAATTTATTTCTCTTTCTTCGAGCGCAATGTCTGCACCTCTTAAGAAGCTAAACGATCTATCTCCATTATCATCAAGTGTAACAAAAGCTTTTGTTGTTTCATGCTTGTCATCCCAAACCAAACCATTTGTTCCGACACCTGCATTAGTCAAAGTATCACAAAGCATTTCACCATATTGATCTTTCCCAACCTTGCCAATGAACTCACAGCTTGCACCATATTTTTTAGCAGCAGCCAAAAAATTGCATGGGGCCCCACCAGGATTAGCTGTTCCATCCGGAGCAAAGTCTATTAATAATTCACCTAAAGCAACTATATCACTCATTTATTTCTCCAAAGCATAATAAATACATCCTACAGCTTGTGCAAATTGTGCCACTGCTGTTCTATCAATTTCTGCAATCTTTTTCATAATTGGAGTATTTGCCAACCCTTCATCTGCCTGAAGAACTACTGCATCTGGTGCAATATTCTGCATTCCTATTGACATTAAATCAAAGCAATATTCACTCTTCGCAAACCTACCCATAATAATAAAAGTATTTGCTTTTGGCTTCATAAAGAACTTAATTTCTCTAATTGCATGCCCAATATATAATCCAATATTCTTAAATAGTGTTTCAGCATTTTGTTCGCCACCTTCAGCCATATTAATAAGCATATCAACACATGGCTTAGGGTTAGTTAAAGGCATATTTGCAGCTTTTAACACTCTTTCTTGATTCATAAAATGGGATTCTTCATCATTATCAATTCTGAACACACATTTATAAAGATTGCCCGGATAATTTGGAATCTTCCCATTTTCATCTACCCAGCCAAATCCAATTTCTGTTCCAATTGGAAGTGTAATAATTCCATCTTTGATTACTTCTCTGCCAGCGTCTGTTTGCTTCAATTCATTATAGACTGTATATGCAGCCATATAACCATCATTTAAAATTCTAATCGGGGCCCCTTCCTTACATAAAGGTTTTAAAAAGCTGTCCATATTAGTGATCTTTTCAAATTCTGATTTATAATCAACGTCTTTGTTATTACGAATGCCTGCAGTTTTTGGAGTTTCACCATCAATAATTTTGTTGTTTACCACGATATCAGGAAAAGCGACACCGATTCCATCAAGCTTCATTCCATTTGCAGCCATTTCTATCAGTTCGTATATTGGATTTAATATCATTGCTGCTTCTGTCGCAATCGATGGATTCCAATCATATGCAAGAACTCTTCTAATTCTTTCACCTTCTACAAGAACAAGTTTAATATCTGTTCCACCTATATCGACTCCGCAAATAAGAGGTTCTTCTGGCATTTGATACTCTTCTTTTGTTTCTTCTGCCTTACCAGATTTCATTTGAGCTAATATTTCTTCTGTATCAGGCATTCTACATTCAGTTGTATCTGTTTGCCCAAGTAAAAACGCTGCATTAGCCCTGTTAGCATCTAAGAATTTTGCCATCAAAGAAAATTCTTCGCCAATCTCAACCTTAGGAAGAAGAATACTAAATTCTTTGTTCTCGCCACCGTTAGTAATAACACTAATTTTAGTTTCGGTTGCCTCGGCGTCTTCTTTCATTTCTTCACGGCATTCTGCAAGCCATAAAGGTCTTCCTTCTTTTATGTCATTTAACCAAGTCTTTATCATTTTGCACCTACTTATTTTGCGACAGGATATTCATTGCAAAGCAATCTATATCTATATTTTACTATATATATAGTATAAAAAAACCAGATTTTCAAAAGAAAATCTGGTTTTATAATTAACTTGAAAAAATTATTTCTGTTTCTTCTGCCATTCTGTTACACAAAGTGAGCAAGCGATATCGCCTGTTACGTTGAGGCATGTACGGCCCATATCGAAGAGTCTATCTACACCGTAGATAATCATAATCATTTCAACTGGAACTCCGATAGATTCAAGAACCATAGCGAGCATAATCATTCCGGCACCGGAAACGCCTGCAGTACCAATTGAAGCAAGTGTAGCTGTAATTACTACCATTATGAGCTGACTCATTGAGAGGTTTACTCCGCAGCAAGCTGCAAGGAAGATAGTTGCAACGCACTGATATACTGCGGTACCATCCATGTTGATTGTTGCACCAAGTGGAAGTACAAATGCTGCAACGCCTTTGTCTGCACCCATCTTTTCTGCACATTCGGCAGAAACAGGAAGTGTAGCAACAGATGATGTTGATGTAAATGCGAAAATCATTGCAGCTGCAGCACCCTTGAAGAATTCAACAGGGTTCTTATGAGCAAAGATCTTTGCTGATACTGAATATACAACAACTGCGTGTAAGAAGTAACCAATATATGCAGCAAGTAATACTAAAGCAATTGGGCCTAAGATATTTGCACCCTGAGTTGCAACAACCCAAGCCATCATTGTAAATACACCGATTGGAGAGAGCTTAATAATAAAGCCCATAACCTGTTCAAATACTGCATAGATAGAATCAAAGAACTTCTTTGCAAGTTCTCCGCGTTCACCTGCAGCAAGAATGCCACCACCAATTAAAAGTGCAATTACAATAACTTGAAGCATATTAGCCGTTGAGAATGCTGTCCACATATTGCTCGGGAAGATTCCAACTAAAGTATCCATAAAGTTTGCTGATGTTGCACTTTCCCATGTAGCACCTTCTTCAAGTGCAAGTGCTGGGAACCAACCCTGTCCATTAAATATTGAGCCAACTCCAAGACCAATCACGCAAGCAATAGCTGTTGTTACTAAGAAGAAAGCAACAGTTTTCCAACCAACAGAGCCAACCTTTTTTAAGTCGCCCATTGATACGATGCCGCTAATCATACTTAAAATAACGATTGGAACTACAATAAACTTAAGTAAGTTAATGAATATTGTTCCGATTGGCTTTAAGAAATCAGCTGTAAATGCTGTAGTACCAGTAGCTGAACAAATAAGGCCAACTGCGATACCAAGAACTAATGCGATTAATATCTGCGCTGGCAGACCAAATTTTTTCTTAGTCATATTAAACATCTCCATAAATTAAATAATTTCAACATATATATTTTAGCTTATTGTATACAATTAGCAAGCCCAAAATCTTGGCGGTTTTTGTGTCTCTGGGATAAATTGGGCACTTTAGTTTAATCTACGGGTTTTATCAGGCTAAAGAGGCCGAAACCGAAATATTTACAGTTTTATGTCAAAAATTTGATAAAAAGTAGAATTATTTATAAAAACAAAAGCTGAAATCGTAAAGATTTCAGCTTTTAGAGCTTTTTGGTTGCGGGGGTAGGATTTGAACCTACGACGTCCGGGTTATGAGCCCGGTAAGCTACCAGCTGCTCCACCCCGCGATATAAAATATAAAGAATTAAAATGGTGCCTAGAACCGGACTTGAACCGGTACGATATTGCTATCGCGGGATTTTAAGTCCCGTGCGTCTGCCAATTCCGCCATCCAGGCATCGCTTATACAGTCAAGGCGGGGCAAATCTGCCTCGCCTTGTAGTTTGTGGCGGGTGTACTCCGACTTGAACGGAGGACCTTGTGATTAACAGTCACACGCTACCACCAGCTGAGCTATACACCCTTA
>JAUNQK010000040.1 GCA_030536235.1 Bacillota bacterium | reverse complement strand
AGATTGACACGTTTGCCGTTTTCCCTAATGGTAAATACATACCATTCAGCTTTAACAAGTTTAAGCCGATTTTGTTGTATACCTGGCCCGCAAAATTCCCCTTGAATTGTAAACTCCTTAAGCCTATTATTTGAAGCGAATTGTTCCATTTTATCTTTTATGCCATGCTGCTTAACGAATTCATAGAATGAACACTTGCCATCATCTTTATACTCATAATTATGCCCTGTTACATGAAATCCATCAGGGTCAATTCCCACAGAATGAGAAGAACCATCACATTTAGTACTTATGTAATATTCTAATCCGGCAAATTCATTAATTAATCCGGGTTCTGACTGAATTCTGGTTTCATCGGTATGAGGTATATCGTATGGCAATGTCCCAATTACTGTTCCTCCGGTAGTAATTTTTTCTTCAACTTCCCATTTTCTGACGCCGAGTAAACTTGTCACATCATCACCGATTTTATGATCTTTTGGTATTTCGGGGAATAAGTTTATAGGGAGAATGAGCCCTTGCGAAATTTCTCCTTTGAAACGCATAGTTTTGAGCTTAAACCCTTCGCCTAAAATGTCATTTTTCTTGTAACTGGATGCTCGCAGAAATTCAAATTCGGGACGAAGTGGAAGAAAACTATCTACTTCAAAATAAACAGCTTCGTCCATAGGCTTAAACTTGCCTTTATTTATTACGCATTGCCAACCAAGTACATTGGCGAGCTCAATTTTGTCTGCTCCTTCAATAGGTTCTATTTTCCAAATTCTTTGAATGCTAGCTAATTTTCTCATTTTAGTTCTCCTGTCTCATATACATCTGCTCACCTTCGATAATTTCATCTAATGTTCTTGGCGTGTAATCCATCCAAGGCATCATACATCCGACATTAATAAAGTGTGCCTTAGAATGCCCAAATTCACTGCAAGAATCGGCAACCTCCTTTTTCCATTTTTCAAGAAAAGCATTTTCTCTTGTGTTATGAACATGCCCATAAAGCATATAGTAATGGTCTTTGTTTGCACTTTTATAAAAAGGGATAGGGTAGTGACACATTATAACTTGTCTGCCGGAATCAGATATTTCTTTATAATCCTTTATGTCATGCAATAATCTTTTGGTTGAACTGGTAAACACTTTAGGATCATGGTTTCCACGAATCAGGTTTATTTGTCCTTTAAATTTTGCTAATATCGGAAGCCACATGCTTTCTTTTGACCATGCGAAATCTCCAAGGACATATACAATATCATTTTGGTGTACTCTATTATTCCAATTAGAAATTATTACTTCTTCCATTTCTTGAACATTAATAAATGGTCTGTTATCAAAGTGAATTACATTTGCATGCCCAAGATGAAGATCTGCTATATAGTAAATTGCCATTACGGTTTTCCTCCTTACTTCCACTATCATTCCATAACAATCAAAAAACTTCATCCAACTTGTGGTTGGATGAAGGATATTCAATGGCACAACTGTAGCAATTACTTTCTTTCAGCTTTTTACATACCATACAGGCTTTTTATTATTTCCAAAGCTTCGGCCTTGCTGAAGGGCAATTGCTTTAAGTCTACTTCTTCGTTTTCAATTCTTGTTAGAAATAGCGATATCGCAGCTTTTACTTCGCCTGTAACAGTAATCACATTATCTGTTCTTGCGATTTGCAATAATCTGAAAACATCGTTTTTATGTTTCCTTAAATCTTTATCGTTAACATGTTCGCCGGAAGCTTTTTGTTCTTTTAAATTTAACCAAGCATACATCTTAAACGGAATAATATATTCAGCCATTAATATTGAAACGCCATCAATAGTCGTTCGGCCATTAATCATAAAATTGTAGAAATCGTTATTTAAAAGAATAGCCGAAAGGCTAGAGACATCTTCGCTAATATGAACTGGTATTATTCCGCTATCAATCTTAAATGATTCGTTGTTTTTTGAAAATAATTCAATTTGGATAGGATATCCTGGTTGAGGATTTGTAAATCTATAAAAGTGTGTGTTCGGATTATTTTTCCACCCACACTTATACTTTCCTTCTTTGATGAAATTCCAAAAAGCTGCTGCGAATTCAACATATTTGTTTTCAAGAATAAGAATCATATCGATATCTTTTGTTGCTCTAAAATCTAAATCGGCATTGGACATTAGAATATCGCATGCTGTCCCACCTATTATTGTGTAACAATCTTCAAAATCTTTGAATGCTTTTTGGAACTTATCAAATCCTGTTATCATACTTTCATCTCCAAGACTTCATCTAAAGCCTTTTCTATTCTTTCATCGTCAGCTTCGATTGAACATAGCATTGATATTGGGTCAACGACTCCGGCTTTAGAAAAAATCGCAGGGTCGTATTTCCAAAGCTCAATTTCAGTTATTTTCTCATCTTCCCACCTTGCATCTGCGGGAATCAAGTGGCAAATATTTTTATCCCCTTTAAATATTGCTCGCACTTCATATGCCGGAGTGTTAAGCATGCTAAATTTAGATAATGCAGTTTGCCCTGCAAGAGGGTAGTCTACACTTAGATCTTTGGATTTAACCATAAACTTTTTCTGAATAGGGTTAATCAAATAATCTTTTGCTAATTCATAATAGCCCCAGCCGTTTGCTACTCTAACCATATGAACTTCTTTGCCAAGTTTATATTCTTTAATCAGGCCCATTGCCAGAAGTTGTGACGATGCTCTTGTAATGTTTGGCCTGGATAATCCCAAATCGTTAGCAGCAATACTTTTAATTACATCGTCAGAATCTGAATAAGCTAAATACAAAAATAGCAACTGAGTAACAGGCATCATTTTTTCAATATTACATTGTTTTTTTACTCTAAACATTTCGTTTAAAGCAATTCCAAGGAAAGGCAAAAATACCTGATTTTCATCGCAAATAAAAGGAATTGTATTACTAATAAAACTATTTCTTTGCGATTTGGTCATGTTTTTAAAAGAAAACGCAACATTTAAAGAGTATGCATCCGCTAATTGCGCAGCTTGCTTCTTGTATGCAGCAGCAGTAAATTTTTCGTTTTCGTCTACCTCGGCAACAATGAATGAAACGTCGTATAACGCCACAGAGTAAAATACACGTCGAGTAGTAAGATAAAGAGGAATGTTCTTTGGTGCCGGAATTTTTTTAATTTTAACTGCGTTACTAAATAAGGAAATCAAATAATCTTTCATAATTACAATAAAAATGTAAAATTAAATTAAAAATGTAACTAAATAATATTTATGTAATTATTGTACGTAAAAGCTAGATTCCTGTCAATTCCTTATTTCCTTTATTATTCCATAACAATCAAAAAACTTCATCCAACTTGTGGTTGGATGAAGCTTGATATGACATATATTATTTTGAGTTAGGTGATATATGTTGCCTCTGGAATTTCCCTAACATATATCTCGGGTAGAGCGTAAGAATACTTGGTTTCTTCGACAACTATCTCGTCCATTGACACTTGAAGCAAGTGGCTAATCTGAAACAAGTTTTCAAGCGTTGGCAGCGATTTTCCTTTGATCCATTTGTAAACCGATTGGTTTGAAACGCCAAGCGTGTTAGCCAATTCTTTTACGCTAACATCGCTTTGCCTAAGCAGTGATTCAATTTTTTTGCCTGTGGCGATCACATCAATCGTGCTGTACCGGCATGTGTAACTTGCAGACATTGGCTATTTGCTCCTTTTTAATTCCGGAATTACTACATTAAATTATACCATAAAAAGAACAAATGTTCAAACGCGTTGCAAAAGTTGTTGCAAAAGTTGCAAGCATCTATCTCAAGTGTTTTTCAATCAAGTCTAAGTAAAGCTCGATGTTTTCGCGATTGCTAAAAATCGCTCTGGCAAGGTCTGGCTTTCCGCCGCCTTTGCCAGAATAAACTTGAGCATTTTCTTTTACCAGCTTTCCGCAATCGATACTTCCATCAGAAGCAAGAATGCAAGAATTCTCTTTTTCTGAAACGAAAACTGTAACGTCTTTAATTTCGCCCTTCAGTTTTCTTGCCATGTTTTGAAGGTCGTTAATATCGAATTGATTAAAAGTGAAAACTCTAATAGATTTTTCCTTAGGCTGTTCGAGCTCTAACTTAAGCTTATCAATTTCAATATTAATGTAGTGCGACTTAAGGTTAATAAATTTCTTATAGACCTCTTCTTCGCGCGCCTTTGCTGCCGCGAGAATTTTCTCGAGCTCGCTGTAATCGCAAGAATGCTTATTCGCGAGCCTCGTCAAAACATTCTGTTTATCTTCATAATCTTCAAGAGCCTTGAACCCGCACTTAACATAGAAGCGATTCATGCTCTTATATTTTTCTTGATGCGTAATCTTAACCAGCCCAATTTGCCCTGTAGAAGAAGGGTGCGTTCCGCAGCATGCGCAGCAGTCTGCAATTTCTTTTTCATCGCTAATTAAAACAACCGAAATGTTCTCAACATTTTTTATATCTTTGCGGCAAGGCAGGCTCTTTGCTTCTTTCGCATTTTTAAACCACTTAATTTCAACCGGCATGTCGGAATAAATCCATTCGTTGGCGAGTCTTTCTGCTTGCTGCACCATATCGGCAGTTAATTCCTTGCCGCCCCAATCAATATCAATAGTAATGTAGTCGCTACCCATATGAAAACCTTTATTCTGGGCGCCAAAAAGCTTTAAGAAGGCTCCGGAAAGAAGGTGCTCACCACAGTGCATTTGCATATGCGAAAAACGCTTATCCCAATCAAGCTTCATAAGATAGTCTTGTTCGCAAATAAGTTCGCTGCCGGAATCTTCAAGATAATGCCAGATAATTCCGTCTTTAGTTTCTTCAACTTTCAAAACTTTGTGATCGTCAATATAGCCTGTGTCGCAAAGCTGGCCTCCACCGGTAGGGAAAAAGATGGTCGCATCAAAAGCGGCCTTAAGCATGCCATCGGCACTTTCTAAAGCTAAAAGCTTTTGTTTAGATTCTTTTAAATATACGTTATTTTGATACAATTTTTCGGTTTTCACGGCTGCGCTCCTCTCGCAAAAAATCTTTTTTTCTCATTATAGCATGACAACTTCATTCAACTACAGGTTGGATGAAGTTTTTTTATTGGCATGTAACAATGTGATTAGTAAATGTAAAGAAGAAACAACTCAATTCACATAGCGAGGAGGATATGTCATGTCTGTATAGCAGGCATTATTAAAAAAGGATATTTATGAATAACACAGACATTTCAAAATTTTTTGATAATATTTATGGTTATACCGGAACAAAGAACGAACTATATGGGCTTGCTCTTGCTCTTAAGTCAATCGATAAGTGTTCCGCAATGGGGATTAAACTTCCAACAGGTATATTGCTATATGGAAATCCGGGGCTTGGAAAAACAACTCTTGCAAAAGACTTAATTGCTGCAACTGAAAGATATGCTGTAGTATTTAGAAAAGATAATGGTCGCAATCTTGCTGCAGAATTAAAAAATGCTTTCAAACTTGCTAAAGAAAATCAGCCTGCCGCAATACTGCTAGATGATATGGATAAATTTTCAAATTCTGATTCAGATCACAAAAATACTGATGAGTATGTTGCAATTCAAACTTGTATTGACAATATAAAGAATGACAACATCGTTGTAATTGCTACTGCAAATGATAGAGATTGTTTTCCGAGATCTTTATTAAGAGCAGGGCGATTCGATAGACAGATTTATATTCAAGGGCCTACAATAAATGAAGCTACAATAATCTTAAAAACATATTTGAAAAAGGCAAAGTTTAGCGAAGATATAGATACAGAATCTATTGCGCGTTTAATGTCAGGCAGATCCTGCGCTGAACTTGAAGCGATAATCAACGAGGCCGGAATATACGCGATTGCACAAGGTAAAGATATAATAGACATGAAATGTATGATTGACGCTTGTTTGGCGATTTTTTATCATGCACCTATTAGTGATGATGATGTAAATCAATCCGGCAAATTTGCGATAGCATATCACGAAGCTGGGCATGCAGTTGCACACGAATTGCTGATTCCAAACTCTACCGCATTAGTATCTACAAGAATCTCTAGCAAAGAGAAGAGCGGGATTACTGTTTTTGATACTGAATCGGCCACAATAGATTTTGAATACGAAAATAAAATGATGATTTGTGCTTTGGCTGGTAGAGCAGCACATGAATTAAAATATGGATACCCTGATATAGGCTCTTCGAAAGACATTAAAGAAGCTAGCGGCATTGCATCATTTATGATATGTAAAGAAGGGTACGCCGGAATCAAAAAGACTGATTTATTTATGGAATATGAGTCTGATTCTACAAAAGAACAAATCGATTTTGAGGTTAACTTCATAATTAATAAGGCTTATGCTGAATCCAAAAAACTATTATCCAAGAACTTCAACCTAGTTGAAAAAATAGCGCAAGCCTTGGTTGAACAAACTACATTGCTCGGAAAAGATGTAAGAAAAATAATTGATCAATATAAATGTGAGGCAAATTCCGGCAAAAATTTGTAAGGATAAACATTAGAACATAATCCGCTTCATTCACTTTCTGTGTATATGTACACAAATTTGCACATACACATGTTTTACTATGTAATTGTTGTAAATTGTATCAAAGGAATAGTATGGGCGTATATATCAAACTTGGCACAAATCACCCGGTGGCATATTGTACTTATCACAAAGCAACCTTATCGAAAAAGCAGATGAATATAAAGGAATGTTTAGAAAAGCACTGCAGATATTGCCAATTGACTGCTAAATCGAAAAAGAGTGAGAATAAAAGAAAGATTGCAAAAGAGAATAGACGTAAGAAAAAAATCCGTAAGCAACAGTATTTTAGAATGATTGATACAAGAAAACTGATGAGACGAATTGAATATTGTAATAACTGTCCTGAATCCAAAGATGAGCAGGTAGAATATTGCGCATTATGCCCATATGTAAATACTTGTTTGTCTGGGATGATACAAGATTTCTATGAGTATCTACAGATGTATGAGCGTGGAAATAGAAAGAAATTGGAGAGAGTTTTTATTAAATAATTATCAAAGAGGCACTAATATGATTTATGAATGTCAATATACAAAAATAGATTCTCGTGCAACTGGCGAGAAAATAGCGTCACTTATGGATCTGTATGGGATTAGTGTAAAAGAATTATCAAACACACTTGGCGTTTCAAATCAATCTGTATATAAATGGTTAAATGGGCAGTCACTACCTACACTTGAAAACTTATTTCAAATTAGTCGAATACTAAAAGTCTCAATGGATGAAATTGTTATTGCGGCAAACACGTATTCTTATGTTTTGCCGGAAGTATATGTTAGAGAAGTTCCGGAAATTACTATTGTTTAATAGAAATCGCAATCAAAACCGCTTCATTCAACTACAAGTTGGATGAAGTTTTTCCTTTTTTGTGAAATTATGGAGGAAGCAAAGGAGATTCATTCTATGGTTGTGTTAACTGGAGATATTCACGGAAAACTTGATTCAACAATTGAATTTATTAAAGAACAGCAGCTGGGGCCTAACGACATTTTAATATTGCTTGGAGATGTTGGCCTAAACTTCTGGGGAAACCGGAATGGTGATGCAAAAAACAAAAGAAAATTAAATGATAAAGGTGTGCAAATTTTATGTATACATGGCAATCATGAAATGCGTCCGGAATCGATTAAAACTTATAAAGAATATGAATGGCATGGCGGGAAAGTATACCGGGAACCAGCATATCCAAATTTAAATTTTGCAAAAGATGGAGAAGTGTATGACTTAGAAGGAAAAACCGCAATCGCCATTGGCGGAGCTTATTCAATCGATAAATTCTATCGATTAATGACGTATGGCTATTGGTGGAGCGATGAACAGCCGTCACCAGAAATTAAAGCCAGAGTTGAACATAAGCTTAACGAATTAAATTGGAAAGTTGATATTGTTTTATCTCATACTTGCCCTGCGAAATATATACCTGTTGAAGCTTTTATGCCTGGCCTAAGTCAAGAAAATGTGGATCGTTCAACGGAAGACTGGCTTGATTCAATCGAAGAAAAACTTTCTTATAATGCTTGGTATTGTGGGCATTGGCACATCAACAAACGAATTGATAAAATGCATTTCTTAATGGAATGCCATGAAATGTTGAGATAAAGCAATAGAAAAACAGATTTTGGGAAATTTCAATGTAAAAGTTGTTGCAAAAGTTTAAAAAATAGGTCTATTTTGCTTGCAAAAGTTGTTGCAAAACGAATTTGAGTAGCAATATTGAATTTTCACTGAAAATTCGCTCAAAAAGTGAAAATTCAGTGAAAATTCACTTTTTCACTTTTTGATTGTCAATAGTTCCTATATCTGTAGCTTCCGTCGTGGCGGCCGGTTATAGGCTGTAAATTTTGCCGGAGCAGGACGTTTAGATAACTAGTGATAAATATCCTGTTAGTTTTCAGGCGGTCACGAGGCGCAGTGCGCGTAGCGCTCTGCAAGATAAAAATAGCAGCTCCTGTCGGATGC
>JAUNQK010000039.1 GCA_030536235.1 Bacillota bacterium | reverse complement strand
TGCCTGCTATAATATTTTTCTTTGCGAAAACAATGATGTATGTAAGAACAAGTTCTAATGTTCTTGCGAGAACTGTTGCAATCGCAGCTCCTTTTACGCCAAGTTTTGGGAATCCAAATTTACCGAAGATAAGTAAATAGTTAAACAAAGCATCTGTTAAGAAAGACCCGATAGCAATAAACATTGGAATCTTTGTTTGCTGAGTCGATCTAAGTGCATTTGTAAAAGGCTGTGTTAAGGCTACGAGAATAAAGTTTATAGATGCTGTTCTTAGGTACTGTGCTCCTAAGGTTGCTACTTCACTTGAGTTTGTAAAAAGGCTTAATACTTGCACAGGGAAAAAGAATCCGGCTATAAAGAAGATTAAGCCTGCGGCAAAACATGTGCATAGAGCAAGGCCAATTACTTTTCTAATATTCTTTAATTCTCTTATGCCCCAGAACTGTGTATAGAAAGTTGCGCATCCGGAGCAAAAACCAAAGATGAGCATCCATTCGATGGTAAAGGTTTGTGTTGCAAGCCCCACAGATGTTAGAGAAAGTTCTCCTAAGCTGCTTACCATCAAGTTGTCGAGCAATGTTAAAGATGATGAAATAAGGCCCTGCAGCGCTATCGGCAAAGCTATCTTTACAAGCTTTTTATAAAAATTTCTATTATCAACTGTTTGTGTTAAAGTATCATTCATAATGAATCATTTTAACACGTCTGGAGTCTTAAATGGCATAAAAAAATTGCCCTGCAATGCAGAGCAATTTTTTATATCATTATTTATATTACTATTAACAACCTAGCACTTTTCTACAACGAGGGTTGTACCCATGCCGCCGCCGATGCAAAGTGTTGCAAGACCCTTCTTAGCTTCTGGTCTCTTCTGCATTTCGAAGAGAAGAGTTACAAGAATACGGCAACCAGATGCTCCGATTGGGTGACCAAGTGCAATTGCACCACCGTTAACGTTTGTCTTTTCTGGGTCGAGACCGAGTTCTTTTCTTACTGCGAGTGACTGTGCAGCGAAAGCTTCGTTTGCTTCAACGAGGTCGATATCAGCAATTGTTAAGCCAGCTTTTTCAAGAGCCTTCTTTGTTGCTGGAACAGGACCAACGCCCATGATCTTAGGATCAACGCCTGCAGATGCATAGCTTACAATCTTTGCGAGTGGCTTAATGCCAAGTTCTGCAGCCTTTTCAGCGCTCATTACTACTACAGCAGCACCAGAGTCGTTAATGCCGGAAGCGTTAGCAGCTGTTACGCTACCGCCTTCTGCCTTAAATGATGGTTTAAGTTTAGCCATAGCTTCGATGTTAGCATCGTGCTTAATATATTCATCCTGGTCGAATACTACTTCGCCCTTCTTTGTCTTGATTACTACAGGAACGATTTCATCCTTGAACTTGCCAGCCTTTTGTGCTGCGCTTGCTCTCTGCTGTGAAATTACAGCGAATTCATCCTGCATTTCACGAGTGATTCCCCACTGTTCATTAACGTTTTCAGCAGTCATACCCATGTGATAGTTGTTGAACTTTTCCCAAAGCCCGTCGTTAACCATCATATCGATCATTGGGGAGTTACCCATTCTTGTTCCATAACGAGCCTTAGGGAAAGCGTAAGCTGTTGCGCTCATGTTTTCTGCACCACCTGCTACGATAATGTCTGCGTCTCCGCACTTAATAATCTGTGCAGCAAGTTCTACAGCTCTAAGACCTGAACCGCAAACCTTGTTGATTGTCATTGTTGGAACTTCTACAGGAAGACCTGCATCAAGTGACATCTGACGGGAAACATTCTGGCCAAGGCCACCTTGAAGTACGCAACCCATGATAACTTCGTCTACCATTTCTGGCTTAATTCCAGCTCTTTCGATAGCGCCCTTGATTGCTGTTGCACCAAGTTCTCTAACTGGAACGTCTTTTAATGTACCACCAAAAGAACCGATTGCTGTTCTTGCAGCGGAAGCGATTACTACTTCTCTCATATTATTGTCCTCCTATATGAAAATAATTAATAATTATTTATGATTTAATTGTACAATACAACAAACTTTATCGCAAGGAGCTTTTCGTTATATTTTTAACAAACTTATACTCCTTTGCCATTTTTGCTACTGGAAATACTGTTTGGGCTGTTAAAAACTTTTGATTGAAAAATCAAGTGTTTTTCACCGATTACCATTTTTTTGATTGGTAATTCCACTGTTTACCCACAACTAATTGTGGATAAGTGGCAATCGCTAAACCCATTGATTTTACTGGCTTTGCGGGTTTTATTCCAGTATTTATGTTATCAGTTTTCCACAGTTATCCACAGCTACAATTTACAGTTAAATTTTAGGGCCTGCTGCCTTAATTTCTTTATTTGCATGGCTATATTGTTTGAAATTTTCTGCAAATTTCTTTGCAAGCATAGCCTGCTGTTTCTTGAACTGCTTCTTGTTTTCCCATGTGTTTTCCGGAATCAAGATCTCAGCAGGAACGCCTTCAATTGCTGTTGGCACTTCTACGCCAAAGACAGGGTCTTTAACAAAGCTTGCATTTTCAATTTCGCCAGTTAAAGCTGCTGTTACCATGGCTCTTGTATATTTAAGATTGATACGTTTTCCGGTTCCGTTCCAACCTGTATTAACCAGGTAAACCTTAGCCTTTGTCTTTTCGATTTTCTTGATTAACATATCGGCATATACCGATGGATCAAGTGGTAAGAACGGAGCACCAAAGCAAGTTGAAAATGTTGGCACCGGTTCTTTAACACCAATTTCGGTTCCGGCAAGTTTTGATGTATAACCCGACATAAAGTAATATGCGGCCTGGTTCTTATCAAGTCTTGAGATTGGCGGAAGAACTCCGTAAGCATCTGCAGTTAAGAAGATTACTGTCTTTGGAACTGCACCAACGCCGCTAAGTTTTGCATTTGGAATGTAGTCGATTGGGTACCCAACGCGGCTATTTACAGCGAGACTTTCATCGTCAAAGTCAAACTTGCGAGTCTTAGGATTCATAACTACGTTTTCTACCAGCGAGCCAAACTTAATTGCGTTATAAATTTCTGGTTCTTTTTCTTTTGAGAGGTTAATGCATTTTGCATAGCAACCGCCTTCAAAATTAAACACTGAATCTTTAGACCAACCGTGTTCGTCGTCGCCAATAAGCTCTCTGTTTGGGTCTGCAGAAAGTGTAGTTTTTCCTGTTCCGGAAAGACCAAAGAAGATTGCAGTGTCGCCATCTTTTCCAATGTTTGCAGAGCAATGCATTGGGAATACTCCTTCTTTTGGAAGAAGATAATTCATAACTGAGAAAACAGACTTCTTGATTTCACCTGCATATCTTGTTCCGGCAATTACTACAAATTTCTTTGCATAGTCTACGATAATTGCAGCTTCAGATTTTGTGCCGTCTACTAATGGGTCGCACTTAAAACCTGGTGCTGCGATAATTGTAAAGTCTGGTTCAAAATGAGTTAAATCTTTTTTTGCCGGACGAATTAAGAGCTGATGAATAAAGAGATTTTGAGAAGCAAGTTCGTTTATGATTCTAAATTTTTTCTGGTAGCTTTTATCTGCACCGGCAAAACCATCGAATACATAAATCTCTTTATCGTTTAAGTATTCAATTACTTTTTGGCGGAGTGCATCTGCAACTTCTTGCGAAATAGGTTTATTTACCTTGCCCCAAGAAATTTCTTTATGAACTTTTTTAGAATCGACAATAAACTTATCTTCTGCTGCACGGCCTGTATATTTGCCTGTTTTAACAACTAAAGCGCCAGTAGCCGAAAGAGTGCCTTCGCCTTTTACAAGTGCGTGCTCGGTAAGTTCTGCAGGAGTTAAATTGCGATATACAACTTTTGATTTTAGACCAATTTTATTAAGGCCTTCTTTTAATTCTTTGTTCATCTTAATTCCTCACTTCACAATGCTAAACTAACAATTTTTTAAATATTCTATTTCTTCACGTGTAAGCTTTCTGTAATCACCTTCGTGAAGCCTTCCAAGTTTAAGTTCTCCAACTTGAGTGCGCTGAAGAAAAGTTACTTTGCAAGAGACTGCTTCGAACATTTTTCTAACCTGTCTATTGCGGCCTTCGTAAATCTGAACCTCTACTAAAGACATATCGCCTTTTTGTTTAAGCAGCTTCACCTTGGCTTTTGCTGTCATTCTGCCGTCAACTAAAACGCCTCTTTGAAGCTCTCTAATCTTGTCGAGATTAAGCTGGCCGGCAACTTCTGCCATATAGGTTTTCCATACTTTATTTTTTGGATGAGCAATGTGATTAGAAAGCTCTCCATCGTTGGTCATAATTAAAAGCCCTGCCGAATCGTAGTCTAAACGCCCAACAGGGTAAACACGAGCTGTAACATCACTCATCAAATCAAGTACTGTAAGCCTATCGTGTTCGTCAGCTGTGGTTGTAACATAACCAACCGGTTTGTTAAGCATATAATAAACAAGCTCTTCACTTGCTGTAATTAAATGCCCATCAACTTGAACCTTGTCGCCTTCTACTACATCGTAGCCTGGCTGCTTAAGTACCGCACCATTTACTTTTACTTTGCCTTCGGCAATTAGCTCGTCTGCTTTTCTTCGGCTTGCAATTCCGCTGGCAGCAATATATTTATTAATCCTCATTTTCACCATCAAGACCCATTGTGATTTGGTCTTTTAATTCATCTGACATTTCTGCAGGGCCATCGAATTCTTCGTAGTCGTCATCAATAATTAATGTGCCGATATCTTCTAATTCAGGTAAATCTTTAAGTGATTCAAAACCGAATAATTCTAAAAACTTGCGTGTTGTTCCGTAAAGAATTGGGCGGCCAATTGCATTGCTTCTGCCTTTTTCTTCGACAAGCTCTTTTGCCATTAAGCCTTCGATTACTCTGTCAGATTTAATACCACGAATCTGGTCGATTACACTTTTAGCAACAGGTTGCTTATATGCAATAACTGCAAGAACTTCTAATGCAGCTTGTGATAATCTTCTTGTGCGAACCGGAGTGCAAAGCTTTTTAATGTAATCATCGTTTTCCGGATTCGTTACAATTTGAAAAGCCTTGTCGAGCTCTCTAATGCGAAGCCCGCCACCACGCTCTTCATATTCATTTGAGAGGTCTCTCATAATATGAAGCATGTCGCTTGTTGGAAGATTGAATAATTCTGCACAAGCCTTTGCCTCGAGAGGTTCACCCCAAACAAAGAGTAAGCTTTCAACTGCAGATTTTATATTTTCGTTAGCCATTATTTTCCCTCAGTTCTACTGTAATATCGCCAAACTTTTCTTCTTGGCTTGCCTTAATTTCGCCTTGCTTTAATAACTCTAAAAGACCGATAAATGTGGCAACCTTATTGAATCTTGTCTTATCATTTGTGATAAGTTCTGAGAACAATACTTTAACCTTTGTCTTAAAGAAGTTCCTGATTTGCGCAATTCTTTCTTCAATTGAAACACGCTGACGTTCGATTCTTTCATATCTTTTACGAACTTCTTCCATTCTCTTTTTCTTTGAAATAAAGAGAGTGAAAGCATCGATAAATTGTTGCATATCGCCCTTAAGCAAAATGTCTTCTTCGCCTCTGTAAGCATTAATATCTTCTTGAGGTTTGCTGTGAACATGGCTTGCAACTTCCTCTTCTTCTTGAAGGAAGTGGGCAATTTCTTTGAACTGTTTATATTCAAGAATTTTCTGAACAAGGCCTGCACGCGGGTCTTCTGCATTGCCTGCTTCTGCCTCTTCAACTTCAATAGGAAGAAGCATCTTTGATTTTAATTCAATAAGTTCTGCTGCCAAAACCATGAACTCTTGAGCAACGCTTACGTCTTGAGCTTTAAGTTCTTCGATATATGCTAAATATTGAGTTGTAATCTCTGATACTTGAATGTCGAATATGCTCATTCGAGCTTTTTCAATCAAGTATACAAGAAGGTCGAACGGGCCTTCAAAGATATCAAGTTTTACTTTGTACATGTTACTTCTGTAAGAAATTCGTTACTGTATCCGCTATTATTACAACGATTTCTAAGATCGTTTTGTTTACTTAATACTGATTCAGCATAACCAAGGTTATAGTTTCCGGCTAAAACTGCGCCACCACCAAAGTTGTATGCTGAAAGGGCTTTTTTTACATCACCATAATTTGTGATTGCATCTCTAATATATTTTGCGCCAAATTCAATGCTTGTATGAACATCGAATAAGTCGCCAGGGTTAACACCGTTTGCAATTGCTGTGCTTGCCATAACCTGCATCATGCCAAGCGCGCCAGCACTTGAAATAGCATATTTATAAAAACCGCTTTCGGTATTTGCCATAGCAAGAAGCAAATCTTCTTCTACGCCCATAACGTTTGCTTCGTGTCTAAATAAATATTCATAGACACTGCATTCGCCAATTGTGAAATTCGTTAAGCGGCTTTGAATGTATTCGCATCTACCTTGAATGTAGCTCATGTTGTTTTCGCTAACATATTGCTCTGCTTTAATTTCCGGATTCGTCGAAATATATAGCCCGCCAATTTCATCATAGTAAGTTTGTATATTAATTAAATTGGCGTCGCGCAAAGTTCTTATTGCAACATATAAAATTTCGCCATCGTTAAACGATGCAACTTCGCCGGATTCAGCCGTTACTATTTCTGTTTCTTTTCCGTTTTCAACAGTAATTGTTGCTTTTGGTTTTGCGCTTGCCATAACAGGGGCTAAGTTCCAACCATAGTTTGAATAGAAAACGCCTTTATAATTTGGCGTAGTAGTTCTAATAAGAAGCTCGCTTGTTTTATTCTTATCCCAGTAAGCATGAATGCCTAAAGCATCACAAACATCTTCAGTTAGCGGAACCAAAATCTTTCCATCTAAAATTGCAAATGGAGCTTTTAGCTCGTAATTATTTACAAGAACTCCATCGATATAAATATCTTTTGCGAGGAAGTTCATGCTAACTGCATAATCACTTCTTGTATCGGTTGCATGCTTTGCTGCAAGCCTTTGAGTATGTCCATACCAGCCCATGAAAATTGCAAAGCCAAGGCTTAAACAAAGAGTTACAACCCTAAAAGTGTTAAGGATTCTCTTATTTCTTTTTACTGTTTTTTCGTCTTTTTCTAGGCTGCGAAGAATTGCTTCTTTTACGCAAGCTGCTGTGTCACTTGCGATAAGGCTTGTTTCTCCTGATTTTGTTTCGGCAATTTCGCCTGCGTAGCCATTGATATATGCTGCGCCTGCTGTTGCAAGAAGAAGCCTATCAGGATGGCAAGCTGCTAATGCAGCTAAGATTCCGGCAAGAACATCACCGCTTCCGGCAGTAGCCATAGCAGGAGTCCCTTTAGCAACCTCGTAGGTTCTTTTGCCATCACTAACATAAGTTGTATGGCCTTTTAAAAGAACTATGGCGTTTAAAAACTTCGCGAGGCCTTCGGCACTTCCTTCTGGGTCGCCAAGCACTTCTGCCATATCGCGGCCTGAAAGCCTTGAGAATTCTTTTGGGTGCGGAGTAAGAATTAATTTGCATTGATGATTAATCAAAGTTTTCTTGCCCAAACGAGACATTGCATTAATGCCGTCTGCATCTACGATAAGAGTGCCATCGTAGTTTTCTAAAAGATATTTGATAGCCTTTTCTACTTCTTCTGTATCACCAATTCCCATGCCAAAAGCAATGACAGAATTTCTATGCATAAGAGCATCAAATTCTTTTTCTACAAAAACAAGATTCCCGTCTTTATCTGATAAAGGGAAAATCGTGCTTTCCAGAATCTGAGGCATTATCGCATCGCAAATGCTTGATGGTGCTGCAACCGTGCAAACACCAACGCCGCTTCTCATGGATGAATTGGCTAAGTTTGAAAGACGAATTGCACCGCTATACTGTGTGCAGCCACCAACAAGAGCAATGTAGCCATAGTCAGCTTTATTTGTATCTACGTTGCGAGCTGGAAACAAACTATTTACTTGTTCTCTTGTTAATGTTTCTACCATTCTGTTTTATTGCAAGAATTCTTTATTGTGCTGTTTTGACAGCTTATCTATTTTTCTAAGTTCGCGTTCTTCGTCGAGCTGATCCCAAACAACAGCCCATGTATAATAAGCGTTGCTAAATCTATTCTTGGCAAGCTTTAAATAATCAACATGCTGAGTTTCTTTAGCTTTAGCTTTAGCCGGAGCCTTAACCTTTTCAGGCTTCTTAACTTCGACCTTTTTAATCTCAGGCTTTTGAACCTCAGATCTTTTAGCCTCTTTCTTTTCAGCTGCAAGCCTTGCCTTTTCGGCCTTCTTATATTTTGAAACGATATAGCGCTGAGTTTCAGCTTCAATTCGTTCGCCTTCTATTTCGTCTATGCGGCGCTGAATCTTATCAATAAACCCATAGTACTTTTCGCGTATCTGCCGAATGAATTCAGGAGTTTTTCTTGCAGCAGTTTTAGCAGCGCGCAGTTTTTCTTTTTCCTTGCGAACGGCATCTTTAATAGCTCGCTTTCTTTCAGCTTCCTCTTCTTTTGTAAAGACCTTTTCAAATGCCGCTGGGCTTTTAGCTGTTTCTTTAAACTGCTGATTAAATTCTTTTTCAAATTCTTTAAAGCCAAAATCGGAATC
>JAUNQK010000103.1 GCA_030536235.1 Bacillota bacterium | reverse complement strand
TCAGTAGGTAGAGCGCATCCATGGTAAGGATGAGGTCACCGGTTCGATCCCGGTTGAAGGCTCCAATAGAAAAAGGGGCTGTCTCAAAAGAACGCTTAGTTCTTAAGAGATAGCCTCTCTTCATGTTCAAAACCAAGCAAAAATCGGTGAGATTTCTGCTGTTTTTATGTAGATACCCATTGAAATCGATTTAAATTGTTCATAAGTGCATAGTAACCCTAACCCAGAACAGTTTCTGACTGGATTTTTTAGATTTAAGCAATGCTTTGAATTGGAAATAAATGTAGTCCAACTCGGTTGCTTTGTATTCGATGGTGAAGCTTGTTTATATCAAATCCCAACGCAAGCAACAGGTATTCTGTGCGAACATTTTCTTTGCCTCTCGTTAGGAACCGTTTAAAGTTTAGATCTTGTTTAACTACTCCAAAAGAACCTTCAACTTGAATGGATCTGTTTACTCTTAATAAAGTTCCATAATCAGACGTTATATTCTTACGGCTCTCTTCTCTGTAGTTATCGAATGTAGGACATACCTCTATGCGTTTGCTATATTTACCTTTGTAGCATTTACCGTAATAAGGACAGCCTTCACAACCATCACAGGTATAAATCTTTTTTCTGCTGACATAACCCGATTCGCTTACTCTGATTTTATCAGACGCATATCTTAATGTTCTGCCACCTTTGCAAATGAAACTATCTGTTTCTTCGTCGTAGCTCATTGCAAGTCTGAATTCCATATCTGTTTGAAACTTTCTTGTTTTGGAATATTCGTAATTAGATGGCTTTATATATGGTGTTATCCCTTTTTCTTCAAGATAATGGTAGTTTTCTTCACTCTCGTATCCAGCATCTGCAACAAGATTCTCATACTGCTTTCCATGCTGTTTTTGAATTCGTTCCATAAATGGAATAAGAGTATTTACATCGCTTCTATTCTGGAATATATCTACGGCAACAATATATTCGCTATCTACACCTACTTGGACGTTATATGCTGCTTTTAACTGACCATTTCTCATATGGTCCTCTTTAAGATGCATAAAGGTTGCATCAGTATCTGTCTTGGAGTAACTATTTCTACCTTTAAATAGAGTTTTACTTATTTCGTATTTCTTCTCGCGCTCATAGAAATCAGTTAATACTTCTATTTGTTTTTGTAGCTCTGTTTTGCGATGTCCAATGCCATAAACAAATTCTATCTTTTTAGCTGATGCTGATCTTTTCAGTCTTTTTAAAAGGTTTCCTAAATAGTCAGAACTAATATGTTCAGGAATATCTGCAACACCTATTTCTGCCAAATAGATGCTACACTTTTCTTGAAGTTTGACTTCGTTCTTAGCTATGGCAGTTCTCCATACAAAAGTATACTTATTCGCATTAGCTTCTATCTTGGTGCCATCTACAAATATATTCTTAAAATCAATTTCATCTAGCGATTCTAAGATGTTTACAAACTGCGTAAATAAATCGTCTATGCAGCCACTAAGACGTTCTCTTCTAAACCTTGAAATTGTATTGTGATCTGGAGCTTTCTGACCATCTAGAAGATAGATAAATGCAAGGTTTAACTTACATGCTTTTTCTATTTCTCGTGAAGAAAATATTCCCTGGGAATACGCGTAAACAATCACCTTAAAAAGAGTCTTCGGTTCGATTGCAGGATTTCTTCCTTCTGAAGAGTAAGCCAGGTACAATTTTCTATAATCCATATCCTCCAAAACCTGGTTTAGCAATCTTACTGAGTCGTCTACAGGGATTAAACATTCCGTATTTATCGGAAGTGATATTTGAATATAGCCGGAATTTTTGCTATAGTTTGACTGTAGATTTTTTAACACACATATATTCTACCAATTTACGGGTTCTTCGGAACTCGTTTTTTGTTTTTGGACAAAAAAGAACTGTCCCAAAACTACTCTAGTTTTGAGACAGCCTCTTTTTAATTATAAAAATATATAGTTTCGCTGATGTGCTGAAAAAGCTTTATAGGGATAATTATAAAAGGATATTGTTATGTAAAACAGTATTTATCATTTAGGGCACAAGCCTAATTTTATTTACTAAGGAGAGCAAATAATGAAGAAGTTTTTAGCTTTATCAATGGCAGCAGTAATGATGTTTAGCATTGCAGCTTGCTCAAAAGAAGAGGATGCAAAGGATGCAGA
>JAUNQK010000038.1 GCA_030536235.1 Bacillota bacterium | reverse complement strand
GGTTTTAAAATAGGTTTTATCTTAGCAGGAATAAAATGCTTAGTAATGATTACTTTAGGAAAGCCTCTTGCAATTGCGTTTGGCGCTGCAGGTGATGTTATTTCAGAATGCTATATTTTCCAATTGATTCTTGGATTTAACTTCCCTCTTAATATAATAACGCAGTGTATGGTT
This sequence comes from Bacillota bacterium, assembly GCA_030536235.1. Taxonomy (GTDB): domain Bacteria; phylum Bacillota; class Clostridia; order Peptostreptococcales; family Anaerovoracaceae; genus UBA1764. The sequence continues at coordinate 8,784 of JAUNQK010000038.1, read as the reverse complement.
GGAATTCATAGCAGCTTTGGCAGAGTAAAGTTTATTAATATCTTTTATCTGTTTGGGGCATTAATTTTCCCAATTGCCTTTACGTTTATTCTCTGCCCAATTATTCATCAGCTTGCAATTTATCTCGCATACATGGTTGCAGAAATATTAGGTCTACTTGTTATATACATTTATTCTGTAAAAGTTCTTGGGCATAAGATCTCTAATATTCCTGATATGATTTTATTCCCAGAAGACTTTAGCTTTAAGAATAAGATTTCTATTACAATTCTTACAATGGATGATGTTGTTAATATTTCTAAAGAGATTGTTGATTTTTGCAAGTCTAACGGAATCGATGATAAGAAAAGCTACTACTGTGGTCTTTGCATTGAAGAAATGGCAAGCAGCGTAGTTGCAAATGGCTTTGTTGATGGCGCAAAGAAAAAGAATCGAATTGATCTTCTCGTTTCTTGCGAAGATGAGAATATCTTTGTAAGAATGCGTGATAATACAGCGAAATATGATGTAGTTAAAAACCTTGGTGCGTTTGATCCAGAAGACCCGTGTAAGAATATCGGTGCCAGAATGGTTTCAAAGCTTGCAAAGGAAATGACTTATCAGTGCAGCTTCAATATGAATGTTTTAACTATAGAATTATAGTTTACAAAAATATCCAAAAATACCACTTGCTTTCATTTTGTCTTTCTAATATAATTAAGTTGTTACCTTAGGAAAGGCAAAATGATACAAGATCTTCCTATATCTGAACGGCCAAGAGAAAAGATTCTCGAATATGGCGTTTCAAGCTTATCAAACGCCGAGCTTATAGCCGTTCTTATCTCTAGCGGGTCTAAATCAGATTCCGCTATTTCTTTGGCCTTAAAGATTCTTTCTTTAGAAGAGGATAATATCGGCCAGTTTTCACATTACGAAGCAGAAGAATTTATGCAAATAAAAGGCGTTGGCACGGCTAAAGCCTGCAAAATTGTAGCGGCTTTAGAATTGGGCCGCCGAATTGCTGCGCAGCCAAAGACTTCTCGTCTATTTATTTCAAACAGCAACTCTTTGGCAGATTTATTTATGCAGGATATGTGCCATAGAACCAAGGAATTCGTTCAAATTGCAATGCTCGACGTTCAGCAAAAGCTGATAGGAAGGGCGGTTATTTCTATTGGCGGAATCTCAGAAGCAGCAGCTCACCCAAGGGAGGTTTTTGCTCCGGCCATAAGAAAAGGGGCCGTAGCAATAGTAGTTGCTCATAATCATCCGTCGGGCGAATGCAAGGCATCAAGCAAAGACATTTCTTGCACAAAGCAGCTGGCAGAATCGGGCAAAATCTTAGGGATTAGGCTGCTCGACCATATTATCATTGGCGATAACTGCTATATAAGTTTGGCAGAAAATTATCAAGAGCTTTTTAATGTATAAATGAATAAAGTATGATAAAATATTGCCATGGGACGTAGTATTTTAATCGCTTCAGGCAAAGGCGGAAGCGGAAGAACAACATTTTCTATTTCTATGGCTATTACTCTTGCTAAAAGAGGAAGTAAGGTCTGCTTGGTAGACCTTAATTTTGGTCTTAGAAATTTAGACATTTATATGGGCATTGAAGATAACGTTATCTTCGATATTGGCGATATTTTTGCAGGTGTTTGCAAGCTCGAAAAGGCTTTAGTAAAATACCCAGATTTGGCTGGTCTTTATGTTCTTGAGGCTACTCAAAATAAGATTATTAAAGGCATAACAGAAGGCCATATCAAAGCTTTAGTAAGCCGTTTAAAGAAAGATTTTGATTATGTAATTATCGATGGCCCTACAGCTGTTGGTGTAGATCTTGGTATTGCAGCTGCTGGTGCAGATAGTGCTGTTATCGTGCTTACACCAGATCAGCTTTCACTTAGAAACTCCGATGCAGTTGATAGAAGGCTTAATTCATATGGCGTTAAAAGCCGCTGCTTTGTAGTTAATATGGTTAGAAGAGGCCTTAGCGGCCAAGATTATGGCCCAAGTCTTAATGATATGACTAATGTTTTAGATATTCCTATGGCAGGGCTTATCCCATATGACGAGAATATCGAAATTGGCAATAACGCCGGAAACCCGGTTTGTTTAAAAGAAAATTATATTTCAAAGAATATTGATGAAATAGTAACCCGAATGCTTGGGTAGTAATATGGCAGAAATGGGCATTTTCCAATGGAAAGTGCCCATTTTTTATTGTATAATAAAGGGTGGTAGATTATAAATATCTTTTATTATAGATTTTTATCATCTGAAATTATTTCAAGGGGGCTTTGCCCCGTTTAAGAAAGCCAAGGAGGCTTATATGGGAAATGTTAGTATTATTGTGCTAATCGTTGCCGTACTTGCTTCTCTGGTCATCGGAATATTAGTTGGTTATATCTTAAGGAAAAACAAAGCTGAAAAGATCATAGGCAGCGCCGAGACACAAGCTAAGAATTTAATCTTAGACGCAGAGAATCGTTCGGAGCAGATTAGAAAAGAAGCCTTAGCAGACGCAAGGCAAGAAGCACACGAAATTCGTATCGATGCTGAAAAAGAAATTCGCGAAAGAAAAGGCGAAGTTAAGCAGCAAGAGAATAGACTTCTTCAAAAAGAAAATTCTATTGATAAGAAGCTCGAGGCTATTGAGCGTAAAGAAGAAACTATTAACAGAAAGATTCAGTCATTAAATGACAAAGAAAAAGCTGTTGATGCAAATCTGCAAAAACAGATTGCAGAACTTGAAAGAATTTCTGGTTGCACTGCAGAAGAAGCTAAGCAAATGCTTTTAGCAGATATCGAAAGAGATGTTCGTCACGAAGCATCTGTAATGATTAAGGAAATCGAAACAAAGGCTAAAGAAGAAGCCGATCGTGAAGCAAAAGAAATTATCACTGGGGCAATCCAGCGTTGTGCAGCAGATCATGTTGCAGAAAACACGGTATCAGTAGTTGCTATTCCTTCAGACGAAATGAAGGGTAGAATTATTGGTCGTGAAGGTCGTAACATTAGAGCAATTGAACAAGCAACAGGTATTGAACTTATTATTGACGATACACCTGAAGCAGTTATTCTTTCAGGGTTCGACCCTGTTAGAAGAGAAATCGCAAGACTTGCTCTTGAAAAACTTGTTACAGACGGTCGTATTCATCCGGCTCGCATCGAAGAAATGGTTGAAAAGGCAACTAAAGAAGTTGAACAGTCAATTAAGGAAGCCGGAGAAGAAGCAACCTTTGAAACAGGTATTCATAATCTTCATCCAGAGCTTGTTAAACTTCTTGGAAGACTCCGCTACAGAACATCTTATGGACAAAATGTTCTTAAGCACAGTTTAGAAGTATCTCATTTAGCAGGTCTTATGGCTGGTGAGCTTGGAATGGATGTTAAGCTCGCTAAGCGTGCAGGCTTACTTCATGATATAGGTAAAGCATTAGACCACGAAATGCAAGGTACACACGTCGACCTCGGTATTGATGTTCTTAGAAAGTATAAAGAATCAGAAGCCGTTATCGATGCAATGGCAGCTCACCACGGTGACTACGAAGCAAAGAGTGCAGAAGCAGTTTTAGTTGCTGCAGCAGATGCTCTTAGTGCAGCTCGCCCAGGTGCAAGAAGAGAAACTCTTGATACATATATTAAGAGACTTCAAAAGCTTGAAGAGATTGCCAACACAACAGCAGGCGTTGAATCTTCATACGCTATTCAGGCAGGTCGTGAAATTCGTATTATCGCAAAGCCTGATGAAGTTAACGACGATGCAATGGCTCTGCTTGCTCGTGAAATTTCACAAAAAATTGAATCTGAGCTTGAATATCCAGGCCAGATTAAGGTTAATGTAATTAGAGAAACAAGAGCGATAGATTACGCAAAATAGAGGCTATTTCATGATTTATTTGGACAATAGTTCAACTACAAGAGTAAAAGAAGCTGTCGCAGAAAAAATGGCAAACATAATGACGAAGGATTTTGGTAATCCTTCGTCTTTGCATAGACTTGGTTTAAACGCTGAAAAGATTGTTAAAGAAGCAAGACTTGCTATAGCAAAGAAGCTTAATGCAAACCCTTCTGAAATCTTTTTTACTTCTTGCGGAACCGAAAGTGATAACACAGTTGTAAAAGGCGTTTGGGAATCAAGAAAAAAGCAAGGCAAAAGAATTATTACAACTGCCGTTGAACACCCAGCGATTTTAGAACCAGCAAAATGGTGCGAAGCAAATGGTGCAGAAGTTGTTTATCTTCCGGTAGATGAAAACTGCTGCATTAGAATGGAAGACTTAAAAGCGGCATTAACAGAAGATACAATTTTAGTTAGCGTTATGTATGTTAACAACGAGGTTGGAAGCATAATGCCAATTAAAGAAATTGCAGATTATGTTCATGCACATTCTAATGCTTATGTACATACCGATGCTGTTCAAGCTTTTGGAAAACTTGATATTGATGTTAAAAAAATCGGGGTCGATTTCTTAAGTGTATCCGGCCATAAAGTTCATGGCCCAAAAGGCATTGGGGCTTTATATATTAAGACCGGAATCCATCTTCCAAGCTTTATGCTTGGTGGCGGCCAAGAACGAGGCTTTAGATCGGGAACAGAATCTGTTCCGCTAATTGCCGGGTTTGGAGCAGCAGTACTTGAGCTTTCAAAATTTGATAGCGCACCAAAGGATTATTTATGCAAATGTATTAAAGAAAAATTTGGTGATAGCATAAAGATTAATACTCCAAAAGAAAGTGTCCCTTCGGTATTAAATGTATCTTTTTTAGGATGCAGGGCAGAAGTGCTTCTTCATATGCTTGAAGAAGAAGAAATATATGTTTCAACAGGTTCTGCATGTTCTTCAAACACTAAGAAGAAGGGCAGCCATGTGCTTCTTGCAATGGGTTTAAAACCTGATGAAGTTGAAGGAGCAATCAGATTTTCATTCTCCGATGAAAATACTTTAGAGCAAATGGACGAAGTAATGAAAGTCTTAACCAATGTCGTAGAAAAACATAGAAAGTTAATGAAACGTTAATGAAAACATTTATTGTTCGCTGCGGAGAAACCGCACTTAAGGGCCAGAATAAACCTTATTTCGAAAGGATGCTGGTTCAAAGAATTAAAAAATATATAAGCACTATTGATGGAGCAACAGCAGAAAGGCTTGATGGTCTTATTTTCGTTCGCACTCCCGACGAAGCAAATACAGAAGACACTCTTAAAAAGGTTGGCAGAGTATTTGGTGTTGATTCTATTTCACCAGCAACAGAAATTTGCATTGAAGGCTTAAGCGCAGAAGAAGTAATTGATGCTGTTGGAAAAGAAGCCGTAAAGACTATGATGTCTTTAATCGAGACTAAGGGCGTTAAGACTTTTAAAGTTGAAGCAAAACGTGCTGATAAAAACTTCCCAATTGAATCACCACAAATCGCAAGAAGAATTGGTGCTGCAATCTTAAAGGGCTGCAAGGTTTTATCAGTTGATGTTCACGACCCTGAATGCCAAATCTTCGTAAACGTGAGAAGAACTTATGCTTATGTTTATGAACAAAAGATTTCTGGCTTCGGAGGTCTGCCGCTTGGTACAAACGGAAAAGGTTTAACTCTTCTTTCCGGCGGAATCGATTCTCCTGTTGCAACATTTATGATGGCTCATCGCGGAATGTATATGGATGCTATTCATTTCCATTCATATCCTTATACATCAGAGCGTGCTTTTGAAAAAGTAAAAGATTTAGCACAGATTCTTACAACATATACAGGAAAGATTAATATGTATTCAATTAATCTTCTTCCTATTCAAGAACAGATTGTTGCAAATTGTCCTGAAGATCAAACAACAATTTTAGTAAGAAGATTTATGATGCGTTGTGCAGAAAAGATCGCAGAAAAAGTTGGCGCAATGATGCTTATCACCGGTGAATCACTTGGCCAGGTTGCAAGCCAAACTGCTGAAGCATTAGTTGTAACTGATAGCACAGTTAAATTGCCGGTAATGAGGCCTCTTATTGCAATGGATAAGACAGAGATTATTAAGATTGCACAAGAGATTGGTACGTTTGAAACATCAATCGAGCCATACGAAGATTGCTGCACAGTATTCTTGCCAAAGCATCCGGTAACAAAACCTAAACTTGAAAAGATTCTTGAGTCTGAAAGTAAACTTGATGTTGAAAGCCTTGTTGATGCTGCCGTTGAAGCTGCAACTCTCGATGTAATTTATCAGGAGTTTGAATAATGTTTAGAATGGTTCTCCATTATGTTGGCCCAATTCTTATTGGCGGCATTATTGGGTATATTACAAATTACATAGCGATTCGAATGCTGTTTCAGCCTTATGAAGCAAAGTATATTGGTAAATGGCATGTCCCATTTACTCCGGGCATTATCCCAAGAAGAAAGGATGCTTTTGCAGAGGCTTTAGGGCAAGCGGTATTTGAGAAGTTTTTTAACTGGGACGATTTAGAGCAAGTATTTTTATCTGATAGCTTTTGCGATCAAGTATGCGAACAGATTATTTCTTCGCTTAGGGCTCAAAAGGATAGTGCCGAAACAAAAGAGGCTCTAAATAATATGCCAGAAGAAGTTCGTAAACGCATAACCGATTCAGTTGTTGATTATACTTATCACGCAATGATTCGTGCAGGGTATGGTGGGCTTGCAAGAACAGTTCCGGGCATGCTTCGCGAAATGATCGAGCAGAAGAAAATTGATCTCTCAGAATTTAACGGGGCAAAGCTGATTGATATGGCGTTTGGCGATGATGATACCAATTTACGTGAGGCGCTAAAGAGAATCTACATGAGATTCATGCGTGAGAATGTTCGCCCAATCGTAGAGAGCATAGACATCGTAACTCAGATTACTGGAAAGATGAAAATGCTTACCTCAAAGGAGGTTGAAAGCCTCGCTTTGGCATTTTGTGCGAGAGAGCTTAAGATGGTTATTTGGTTCGGAGCACTTCTTGGTGCACTCATTGGAGTAATCAATATTTTCTTATAAATCTTAGAAACTTTGGTAATATTATACAAGGGTATAGGAAGGCTATACTCTTGTATTTTTTTTATCAATCTTATTTATCTTTTACTTCTACAATATTGACCTTGGCTATGATAAAATAAAGTTGCTATTATTATCGATTGGTTTACTTAGGAAAGGAGTGTCGCCATGAGTAATATAACAGACGAAATGTACGAACGCTTTAAGACAAATCTTGAAGCCGTAAACGGCAAGTGCGAACGTACAACAAAGGCTGGGCTTGGCAAGTTAGTAGCAGACTTGTTTGTAGCTCAGGGTCTCAAAGACGTATGTGTTAATGAGACTCCATTTTTAAAAGAAGCCGGATTGGTAGATGCACTTAAGGGTGCAGGTGTGACAGTTTACACAGACCACATCAGACTTCATGCAGAGACAGCCCAGGGTGGTATCTCTGAAATGCACGGTGGAATTGCAGAATTAGGTACAATGATGCAGTTCTCAGAGGCAGTTAATGGAAGATTAGTTGCTATTATGTCCGAAGATTTCTTCGGTATTCTTCCAGCATCAACTATTGTTGACTCATACAATGATATGTTCGACAAGCTCGATGCTATGGGCAAAGATATCCCAGGTTATGTAGGGTTTATCACAGGTCCAAGCCGTACAGCTGATATCGAATGCGTAGGTACAGTAGGTGTACATGGTCCACTTAGAGCTACCTGCATCGTTGTAGAAGATGCGTAAGTAGGGAAGGAGGAATTAATATGGCAAGTGATCAATTAAAATTTGAAATTGATAAAGCGTTAGCTAATACTACTTTAGCTAGAACACTTGGTAACTTCTGCTCTACATACCCAGCAGGAAGAGAAGCTTCCTATAAGGGTGTTGACTTCGAATATGAACGTAATGGAGTAAAAGAAGTTAAGACTTATGCTGCAGAACACATCGACGAAATGATCGAAAGCTTCAAAGCAAATGCTGAAGCAAGAGGCGCTGTTGTTCACGTAGCAAACGATAAAGAAGATGCTATTGAATGGGTTAGAGGCATTGTTAAAGAAAACAATGTTAAGACAATTGTTAAATCCAAGTCTATGGCATCAGAAGAAATTCACATGAATAAGCTTCTTGGCGAAGACGGTGTTCTCGTTCAGGAAACAGACCTTGGTGAATTCATTATTGCCCTCGAAGGCAATACACCTGTACACATGGTAATGCCTGCTCTTCACTTAAACAAAGAGCAAGTAGCTGACCTGTTTACAGATTACACAAAGGAAAAGAACGAACCTATCATTGCTGAAGAAGTTAAGACAGCTCGTAAGGTAATGAGACAGAAGTTCCAGACAGCTGAAATGGGTGTTTCTGGTGCTAACGTAGCTGCTGCTGATACTGGTACAGTATTCACAATGACTAACGAAGGTAACGGCCGTATGGTTGGTACACTTCCTAAGATTCATCTCTATGTATTCGGTATTGAAAAGTTCGTTAAGAGCGTAGGAGATGCTCGTTATGTATTCAGAGTACTCCCACGTAATGGAACAAAACAGAGATTAACAGCATATCTGTCACTTTATACTGGTGCAACAGAAGTTGTAACAGACAAAGAAGCAGATACAATCGAAAAGAAGAAATTCTATATCTTAATCCTCAATGACGAAGGAAGAAGAGAAATCTTAGCACAGCCTGATTTCAGAGAAATCTACAACTGCGTTCGTTGCGGTGCATGCCTTGACGTTTGCCCAGCATTCGCTCTCGTAGGTGGCCATGTATTCGGTTCCAACGTATACACAGGTGGTATCGGTACAATGCTTACACACTTCTTAATCAACCCAGATAGAGCTG
>JAUNQK010000102.1 GCA_030536235.1 Bacillota bacterium | reverse complement strand
TCCGGATTCGATGCATCAACTCTTACCGCAAATGCACTTCTTGAAAGATGGCAAACAGGCCACAAGAAAAACATGATTAGTTTCAGCAGCGAAATGTATGATAGCTTAATGGCTCAGGCAAATGCTGCAACAGACGAAGATGTTAGAACAGGTGCATTTATGGCAGCTGCAGAAGTATTAACAAAAGAAGCTGCTAACGTTTACATTCAAGACTTAGCTGAATTTACAGCAATTAATAAGGCCCTTGCAGGCTTTGAATTTTATCCACTTTATAAATTAGACTTCTCAACAATTTATTACGTGGATTAGTGGATTAATGAAGTATTTCCTTAAAAAATTAGGGACTCTGATTATCACACTTTTGATAATCTCTTTCTTGGCATTTATCGCATTCCAGCTGATTGGAGACCCAATTAGTTCTATGCTTGGTACAAATGCAACCCCAGAAGCTATTGCAGCCCTTCGCGAAGAGTTGGGCTTTAATAGGCCTGTTTTCGTGCGATATTTTGAATGGTTAATCAATTTCGTAAAGGGCGATTTTGGTGAATCATACAGCTATCATTTACCTGTATTTAATATGGTAATGCCTAAGCTTGGAACAACTGTGTTCCTAACAATTATCGCATTCTGTTTAACAGTAATAGTATCCATTCCTCTTGGTGCGCTTGCAGCGCGCAAAGAGGGTGGAATCTTTGATAGAACAATTTTAATTATCGATCAGGTAGTAATGTCAATTCCGCCATTCTTTATCGGAATTCTTCTTACCTTCATTTTTGGATTAGTCCTGCGCTTATTTACGCCAGGGCTTTTTGTGTCTTTTAAAGAAGACCCTGCAGCTTTCATTTCTTACATGATTTTCCCGGCACTTTCAATTGCTATCCCGCGCATCGCAATGACAATTAAAATGTTTAGATCTTCTATTCTTTCAGAAATGAGAAAAGATTATATCAGAACAGCAATTGCAAGAGGCGCAAGCACAAGCCGTGCTTTAAAAGAACACGCAATGAAAAACGCAATTATTCCGGTAATTTCATTTCTTGCAGTATCACTTTCAGAAATGCTTGCAAGCTGCATTGTAGTTGAACAAATTTTTTCAATTCCCGGAATCGGCCGTCTTCTTGTTTCATCAATCGGAACAAGAGACTTTACCGTTGTACTTGCCATCGTAATGATTTTGGCAAGCTGGGTTGTAATAGTTAATTTTATTGCTGATATTATTTATCAAGTAATTGACCCAAGAATTAGATTAAGTTAATGGCAAAAGTAAACACAGTAAAAAAGAAAAATTATTTGCTTATAATTGGTGCGGTTATTACGGCGCTTATGTTTTTAATTGTCATTATTGGTCAATTCTACACACCGTACGACCCTAACTTTATGGATCAAAACGCGCGCCTCGATGGCCCATCACTTGCACATATTATGGGCACAGATAATTTTGGCCGTGACATTTTCTCTCGCGTTATCGAAGGCAGCGGCACCACACTTGGCATTGCAATTTTAGTTATTATAATTGGTGCCAGCATCGGGATTATTATCGGTGCATTTTCAGGTTATTATGGCGGAGTCTTTGATAATGTCTTAATGCGCATTTGCGATGTAATCACAGCCTTCCCAAGCATTATGCTTGCGCTTGTTATTATCGCAATTCTTTCACCAAGTGAAAAGAATGTAATTTGGTGTTTATCAATTTTATTTATTCCAAGCTTTGCAAGAGTTACGCGAAGCGAAATGGTAAAACAGCGCAGTCAAAACTATGTTAAGCTTGCGCATTTAATGGGCGCCAGCAACCTTAGAATTATTTTTAGACACATACTGCCAAACATGATTCCGGTATTACTGCCAACAATCACAATTGGTTTTAACAATGCAGTTCTTGCAGAAGCAAGCATGAGCTTTCTTGGAGTTGGTGTTTCTGCAAATGAAGCAAGCCTTGGAAGAATGCTTTCTGAAAGCCAGAATTTCTTAGTTGGCGGCGCTCCTTGGTATGCACTTTGCGTAGGCTTTGCAATTGTCTTATTGATTTTAGGCTTATCACTTTTAGGTGAAGGTCTTCAGCAACGCAGGAGAAATCAATAATGGCTAAAATTTTAGAAGTAAACAATTTAAGAATTAAGTTTAAATCGCGCCCTGACAAAAACGCAGTAGACGGGATAAACTTTTATATTGAAGAAGGCGACATCTTAGGTTTGGTAGGGGAATCTGGCAGCGGAAAATC
>JAUNQK010000037.1 GCA_030536235.1 Bacillota bacterium | reverse complement strand
AGCCTTTAAAGGCTGGGTTTTTTATTGCATTTTTTTCGGTTTTTTTCTTACAGATATTGACATTAATATTATAATAATGTAAAATAATGTAAACTTATCTTAAACATATCTTTTAAATATTTATCTAACAAATCATGTCTACGACTTATCTAAAAAAGGACTTACATAAAAGCCCTGATCCAAGAAAACGTTTAGGTGTGAAAGGCGAAGATTATGCTTGCTTGTATTTGCAAAAATGCGGGCTAAAAATTTTAGAGCGCAATGTGAGATTTAAAAAAGGTGAGCTCGACATAGTTGCAAGAGATGAGTCTCATATTTGTTTCATTGAGGTAAAAACAAGATCAAATTTAGATTACGGAAGGCCTTCACTTGCGCTTACAGAAAAGAAACAACACACAATTCGCCGTTTAGCCGAATGGTATCTTAAACTTCACAAAGAATATGCCCATTTAAGCCCCAGAATCGACGTTCTGGAACTATTAATGATGCCAAATGGGAAAATATACGTAAATTACATTATCGCTGCTTTTTGAGAGGATTTTTCATGTATGCAAGAGTTTTAACTGCAAGCCTTTTAGGCCTTGAATGTGAAAAGGTTTGGGCAGAAGCAAACGTTGAACGAGGGCTAATGTCTTTTTCAATCGTAGGTTTGGCTAATCAATCAATAAGAGAGTCAAAAGAAAGAATTAGATCTGCAATTACTAATTGTGGTTTTAATTTTCCGGATACAAGAATAACGGTAAACCTTACATCTGCCGGAATGAAAAAAGAAGGTAGCCATTTCGACCTTGCAATTGCACTCGGGGTTCTGATTAGCTCGGGCAATTTAGAAGAAAATATTGATTTGGATGGCATAGCCTTTTTAGGAGAACTAACTTTAGATGGGAAGATTGATCCAATTGATGGAGCTTTGCCAATGATTATTGGTCTTCGCGAGGCAGGTGTCAAAAATGTTGTAATTCCAATGGCTAACGCCAAAGAAGCAGAATTAGTTCACGATATAAATATTCTTGTCACCGAACATTTAAGCGAAGTAATTGATTATATTTCTGGCAATAATGCTCTAAAAAAGGTTGATAATTCATCAAAACAGATCAAAGCTTTTGGCTCTGATATCTATGATTTTGCAGATATTAAAGGCCAAGCCATCGTAAAGCGTGCTGCTCAAATTGCAGCTGCAGGTTTTCATGGAATGCTAATGATTGGGCCGCCAGGTGTTGGCAAGTCTATGGTTGGCAAAAGAATTCCGGGCATAATGCCACCTCTTAGTTATAATCAACAACTTGAGGTTACTCAAATTTATAGTATTGCCGGCCTGTTATCAGAAAATAATCCGGTTATTTTAGATAGACCATTTCGCAGCCCTCATCACAGTATGTCTGCAGCAGCTATGATTGGAGGCGGAATCCATATTACTCCGGGAGAAGTATCACTAGCACATAATGGGGTGCTATTTTTAGACGAGCTTCCCGAATTTCATTCCGGAGTTTTAGACACATTAAGGCAGCCTCTTGAAAACGGAGAGGTTACCATATCAAGGGCTGTTGGAACAATAACCTATCCATCAAAATTTATGCTTGTTGCTGCAATGAATCCATGCAGATGTGGGTATTATGGAGACCCTACACATAAATGTGTCTGCACAGAAACTGATAGGTTAAAGTATGTTTCAAGAGTTTCAGGCCCACTTCTTGATAGAATTGATCTTCATATAACAATGCAAAGGCCTAAGTATAACGAGCTAAATAGTAAGGATAAAGAAATAAGCTCTAAAGATTTAAGAGCTGGGGTAAATGCAGCCTTTGAAATTCAAAAAGAGAGATTTAAGGGATTAAATATTAGTTATAATTCACAGCTTGAGCCAAGCATGATAAAAGAATTCTGCCATCTTGATAATGAATGCTTAAAGCTGATGGAAACAGCATTTAATCAGTTTAATCTTTCTGCAAGGTCTTACCATAGGATAATTAAGATTGCAAGAACTATAGCAGATATTGACGAAAGTAAAGAAATACAAAAGGAGCACGTGCTGGAAGCTTTAAATTACAGGCTTCCCGAACAATTTTTCAAATGAATAACAGAGATATATATTATATTTGGGCTTCAGAAAATAATAGATTTAACCCAATAGATAAAAAAGAAGCAGAGCTTATTTATAAAGATGCATTAAACAAGGGGTTTAAAGTTATAAATATTGAATCAGATGAATATCCGGATTCTTTAAGATGCATTGAAAAACCTCCGCTAGTACTATTTTGCAATGGAGATGTTTCACTTTTAAAGGACGATTCTGTTGCTATTGTTGGAACCAGACGGGCTTCTGCCTATGGGAAATGGGTAACAGAAGAAATAGGTAAAACATTAGTTAAGTGCGGCGTTACCCACGTAAGCGGTATGGCCGAAGGGATAGATTCCGCAGGGCATAGATCGATAATTAAAGCTGGCGGAAAAAGCATAGCGGTTTTAGGCACAGGGGTTGATACTTGTTTTCCGAGAAGCTCGAGGGATGTTTTTGAAAGTATTACAGGAAAAGGGCTTATTGTCTCTGAATATCCACCTGGAACAACAGGCTATAGAGCAAATTTTCCTGCAAGAAATAGGATAATTAGCGGTTTGGCAAGTAAAGTAATCATAGTTGAGGGTGCGCTAAGAAGCGGTTCTCTTATTACAGCCAAAATTGCTTTAGAACAGGGTAAGGATATTTACGCAATTCCCGGAAATATCAATCAACCTAATAGTATTGGGCCTAATATTCTAATCCAAGACGGTGCAATTCCTATAGTCAATTTGACTGAAATTGCAGAAACTTTAGGCATTGGATATTTGCGGCAAAAATGCGTAGAAATACAGCTGACGGGCTTAGAAAAGCAAATTTATGAGATTGTCAAAGACAATGGAACCCTGTCAATTGAAGATATTTCAGGGCAGCTTCCGGCCTCTGCCGAAGAAATATTAGCAAAGCTAACTTACTTACAATTACAGGGTCTTTTGCGTATTGATGGCAGTTTGGTAAGCATTTAATATAAAGTTTTGTTAGGCATAGGCTTGACAAAACTTTCTTTATTATTAATATAATGTAAGAAATTATATTTATGTTGAAAGGAAATTTATGGCTACAGCTAAAAAACATTTAATCATCGTAGAGTCTCCATCCAAAGCAAGGACTATTGGAAAATTCTTAGGTTCCAGATACAAGGTAATTGCATCTGCCGGGCACGTAAGAGATTTACCAAAAAGTCGTATGGGTGTTAATTTTGATAATCTGTATGAACCGGAATATATAAACGTTCGTGGTAAGGGCGACGTTATTAAAGCGATTAAATCTGAAGCAAAAAAAGCTGACAAGATTTATCTTGCAACCGACCCTGATCGCGAAGGCGAAGCTATTGCATGGCACATTTGCTATATTCTTGGAATTAATCCTGCAGAAGCAAACAGAATTGAATTCCATGAAATTACTAAAGCCGGAGTAAAGGCTGGCCTTGCTAGTTCAAGACCAATTAATCTTAACCTTGTTGATGCGCAGCAAGGCAGAAGAGTTATGGACCGTATCGTAGGCTATAGCATTAGCCCTGTACTTTGGAAAAAAGTTCAAAGAGGTTTATCTGCAGGTCGTGTACAAAGTTCTGCTTTAAAAATGATTTGCGATAGAGAAAAAGAGATTAGAGACTTTGTTCCAGAAGAGTACTGGATAGTAAGTGCCGATTTAGCAAAGCAAGGTTTGTCTGCGAGTGCAGAAAAGAAAGCTAAGTTTAATGCTAAATTAATTGAACATAATAATGAAAAAGTTAATTTAAAAGATAAAACTGATAATGATAAGGTGCTGGCAGATTTAGAAAATGCTGAATACATTGTTAAAGCCTTAGAACAAAAACAGCGTAAAAGAAATCCATGGCCACCTTATACAACATCAACACTCCAGCAAGATGCTTCTGCAAAATTGGGGTTTGCATCAAGAAAGACAATGAGCGTTGCACAGAAGCTTTATGAAGGCTGCGACGTTAAGGGCAGAGGAGTTATTGGTCTTGTAAGCTATATCAGAACTGACTCTGTTAGAATTTCTCAAGAAGCAGATGCTGCTTGTAAAGAATATATTAAAGAGCATTTTGGCCCAGAAGATGTTGGAAACAATTTCTTTGCTAATAAGAATAAAGGTATTCAAGATGCTCACGAAGCTATTAGACCAACAGATGTTACATTAACACCAGATGCAGTTGCTGCATCTTTAAGCGTAGATGAACTCAAGCTTTATAAACTTATTTGGTCAAGATTTGTTGCAAGCAGAATGAAACCTGCTCTTTATGATACAGTTTCAGCAACAATTGAGGCTAATGATTATACATTTAAAGCTAATGGATCACGCGTTGTATATGAAGGATTCTTAAAAATCTATAACGATTCAGACAAAGATGATAAGAATAAGTCTTTACCTGAACTTTCAGAAGGCGAAAAGCTTAAGCTTGTAGAACTTAAAGGTGATCAGAAGTTTACAGAACCACCTGCAAGATTTACAGAAGCAAGTCTTATTAAAGAACTTGAAGAAAACGGAATTGGCCGTCCATCAACTTATGCTCCGATTGTATCTAACCTTACAGACAAGAGATACATTAAAAAGGTTGGCAAATCATTAGGGTCAACTGCTCTTGGCGAAAAAGTAATTTACAACATTATGGTTCCATATTTCAAAGAAGTAGTAGATCTTGGTTTTACTGCTCAAATGGAAGCAGAATTAGATAAAGTTGAAGAAGGCACTTTCGATTGGAAAAAGGTTGTTGACGAATGCTACAGCGGATATCTTAAAAAAGAAATCGATGCAGCTATGGAAGAACTTGAAAAGGCAGAAGCCGAAGTTGTTCTTACCGGTGAAATGTGTCCTCAGTGCGGAAAGCCTCTTGCAGTAAAGCAATCACGTTTTGGAGAATTTATTGCTTGCACAGGTTATCCAACGTGCAAATACACACAGTCAATAGTTAAGACTGTTGGTGTTAAATGCCCACAGTGCGGTAACGATATTATCGTTAGACGCAGCAGAAAAGGAAAGCTTTTCTATGGTTGCTCGGGTTATCCAAATTGCAATCAAGTATTCTGGGATAAGCCAGTAAACGAAGCATGTCCAAAGTGCAATAGTTTGTTAACAGTGAAGGGTAAGAAGCTTGTTTGCTCTAACCCTGAATGTAAGTTTAGTAAAGAAAAGGAGTAGGGATTATGACTCAATTTCATGCAACTACAATTTGCTTAGTTAAGCGCAGCAGCGATGATATTGCTATTGCCGGTGATGGTCAAGTTACTATGGGTGAAACTTCCATCATGAAGAATAATGCAAAGAAGGTTAGAAAAATTTATCACAACACAGTTATCTCCGGATTTGCAGGTTCAGTTTCCGATGCTTTTTCATTAACAGAAAAATTTGAAAAGAAACTTGAAGAACACGGCGGAAATTTAAAGAGAGCTGCAGTTGCATTGGCAGAAATGTGGAGATCAGATCAAGGCGCAAGAAACCTTGAAGCACTTATGCTTGTTGCAGACAGAGAAAGCATCTTATTAATTTCCGGTAATGGTGAAGTAATCGAACCGGATGAAAACTATATTGCAATTGGTAGCGGCGGAAACTATGCATACGCAGCTGCACATGCATTATTTGATCATACAGAAATGGATGCTGAATCAATCGCAAGAGAAGCATTAAAGATTGCATCTGATATTTGTGTCTACACCAACAGTCATATTTCTGTTGAAAAATTATAGGAGGAAAGATTATGGAAAAGTTTTATAATATGACTCCAAAAGAAATTGTAGCTGAACTTGATAAATATATTATTGGCCAGGAATCAGCTAAGAAATCAGTAGCAGTTGCTCTTCGTAATCGCTATCGTAGAAATCTTCTTTCAGAAGAAATGAAAGAAGAAATTACACCTAAGAACATTCTTATGATGGGCCCAACAGGTGTAGGTAAAACAGAAATTGCAAGAAGACTTGCAAAGCTTATGGATGCTCCATTTGTTAAAGTCGAAGCTACAAAGTTTACAGAAGTCGGTTATGTTGGCCGCGATGTTGAAACTATGGTTCGTGACTTAATGGAAACATCAATGCGTATCACAAAACAAAAACACATTGATGAAAAATATAGCGTTGCAAAAGATATTGCTGAAGAAAAAATTATTGAAGCAATTATTCCTGGTAAGAAAAAGAAGAATAATGTTCCAAACGCTTCTAATCCATTTAGTTTCTTGATGGGTGGCGGCCAAACAGCAACATACAATCAAACAAATGAAAAGATTGAAAGCAAAGATGAAGTTGAAGAAGGCGAAACAAATCTTGCTCGTGAACAGGTTCGTCAGCAATTAAGAGATGGGCTTCTCGAAGAACAATATATCGAAATCGATGTCGTAGATGCACCAAAAGAAAATAATCTTGATATTTCTCAAGGTGGAACTATTAATCTTGGAAGCATCTTTGGTGATTCCATGCCAAAGAAAACAAAGCGTCGCAATATGAAAATCAAAGATGCAAGAAAGATTCTTATTGAACAAGAAGCATCCAGCATGATTGACATGGATCAAGTTAATTCTGAAGCGCTTGAACTTTGTGAACAAAACGGAATTATCTTTATTGATGAAATTGATAAGATTGCAAGCGGAAGTGGTTACCACGGTGGCGCTGATGTTTCAAGAGAGGGTGTTCAAAGAGATATTCTTCCTATCGTTGAAGGTAGTGTAGTTAATACAAAATATGGCCCTGTAAAGACAGATCACATTCTCTTTGTTGGTGCTGGTGCATTCCATGTATCAAAGCCAACCGACTTAATTCCTGAACTTCAGGGAAGATTCCCAATTAGAGTTGAACTTCAGAACTTAAGTAAAGAAGATTTCAAGCGTATTCTTACAGAACCAAATAACGCTTTACTTAAACAGCATAAGGCATTGCTTGAAACTGAAAATGTTACAATTACATTTACAGATGATGCTGCAACAGAAATTGCAAATATTGCATTCCTTATGAATGAGCAGACAGAAAATATCGGTGCAAGAAGACTCCATACAATTATGGAAAAGCTTCTTGAAGAAATAGCATTTGAACTTCCTAATCCGGACAAACAAGAGATTGTAATTGATGCAGATTATGTAAGAACAAAGTTTGCAGAAACAATCAAAGAAGAAGATATCGATAAATTTATTCTTTAATTAAATGATTCATATTGATTCTGAAAACAATGTAATAATAAGCGAAGAATACAAGGCTATCCTCGTTGGTGTAAGTACCGGCGAGGATATTAGCTACTCAATGGAAGAGCTTAAAGCTCTTGCTGAAGCTGCTAATTCTGAAGTAATCGGAGAGTTAGTTCAAAACGTTGACAAAATAAATGCCGGAACTTTTATTGGCGTTGGTAAACTTGATGAACTTGCAGAGCTTGCAAAGAACATGGAAGCAGATCTTGTTATTTTTAACGACGAGCTTTCAGGAATGCAAATTAGAAATATCGAAGATGTTGTTGATGTCAGGGTAATAGATAGAACAATGCTGATTCTTGATATATTTGCATCTCGTGCAATTTCTAAAGAGGGTAAGCTTCAAGTTGAACTTGCCCAGCTTCAATATCGTATGCCAAGGCTTTTAGGTTTTGGTAAGTCGTTATCTCGTCTTGGTGGCGGAATCGGAACTCGTGGCCCTGGTGAAAAGAAACTTGAAACAGACAGACGTCATATTCAAAGACGTATGGATGAAATCAAGAAAGAAATGGAAGAAGTTAAAGCCAACAGATCTATTCAAAGGGCTAAGAGAGATAAATCTGACATACCAGTTGTCGCATTAGTTGGTTATACAAATGCCGGCAAGTCTTCGATAATGAATTCTTTGGTAAAAGAAAAGCATGTATTTGAAAAAGATATGCTCTTTGCGACTCTTGATACAGCAAGCCGTTTAGTTGAACTTGAAGATGGAAGGAAGTTTATCTTAATTGATACTGTTGGTTTTGTAAGTAAACTTCCTCATGCTTTAGTTAATGCTTTTAAAGCAACACTTGAAGAGGTGGTAGATGCAGATTTACTTTTACATGTAGTAGATGCTTCGTTTGAGAATCACGATTTCCAAATTGAAGTAACAGAAAAAGTTCTTAAAGAGCTTAATGCTGAAGGTAAAGAAACTATTTTAGTATTTAACAAAGTTGATAAGGTTGAAAGCTTTGTTTCATTTAATTCTAATTCAATTAATATCTCTGCGAAAACCGGCTTTGGTATGGAAGAGTTAAAGAAGCTGATAGTTTCAAAGATATTCTCAGACTTTGAAATTGTAGAATTGATGATTCCTTATGATAAAGGAAGTATTGTCTCATACATTAACGAAAAAACAAAACCAGAAGAAACAAAGTACGAAGCAGAAGGAACGTACATTAGAGTTGCTTTAAATTCCGCAGATAGAAATAGATTATGTCAGTACTTTATAAAACAATAGCAAAAGAAGCCGAGGCTAGTCAGATTATAGAAAAGTCTCGTTTTATTGCTCATGCCAAATCTGTAAGTTCTAAAGAAGAGGCAGATTGTTTTGTTGCGGAAATTAGGCAAAAGTATAAAGATGCAACGCATAATGTTCCGGCATACGTAATCGGTGATAAAATGCAAATTCAGTGGGCATCTGATGACGGAGAGCCTCAGGGTACATCTGGGGCCCCAATTGTGCAAATGATAGTTGGGGAAGGGCTTACTAATATTTGTATAGTTGTCACAAGGTACTTTGGCGGAATTAAACTTGGTACGGGAGGTCTTGTCAGAGCCTACACCAGCAGCGCTAAAATGGCTATTGAAGAGGCCGGAATCTATGAGGTGAGGGATTTTACCACTTTTGACTGTGAAATCGCCTATAATCAGCTTTCCAGGCTTCAATATGCACAAAAAGATTTGCCTTTTGAAATTGTTTCGATAATCTATGAGGATATTTTGAAAATTACACTTAAATTTGAGGCCGAAAACGAGCAAAAAATCATTGATTTTTTAACAGAATTAACTAGTGGAAATTTTCAAAAAAAATAATAAAAAACTAGTTGACATTTTAGTGACAATCATTTAATATAATAAGGCACGCGATAAGTTCGCATGTAACTGATGTGGGAGTTTAGCTCAGCTGGGAGAGCATCTGCCTTACAAGCAGGGGGTCACAG
>JAUNQK010000101.1 GCA_030536235.1 Bacillota bacterium | reverse complement strand
TAAATCTTATATGAAAGATTTAATGAAATACAATATGAAGGTTACAATGATTGGTGATAAAACAAAACTTCCTAAACAAACTCGTGAAGTTATTGAAGATGCTATAAAAGGCACTTCAAAAAATACTGGAATGATATTAAACTTTGCTATGAATTATGGAAGCAGAGCTGATATAGCTAAAGCTGCTACAAAGATAGCGAAAGATTATAAAAAAGGGAAATTAAAGAGTATTAAAGAAGATACTATTTCTAATTATTTAAGTACTTCTAAATTACCTGAAGTAGATTTAATGATTAGAACTAGTAACGAGATTAGAATATCTAATTTCTTACTATATGAATTAGCTTATAGTGAACTTATATTTATTGATAAATATTGGCCTGATTTTAGTGAAAAAGACTTTGATAATTGCTTAGAAGAGTATAATAATAGAACAAGAAGATTTGGAGATGCTAAATGAACAATAGAATATTACCAGCAATTGGAATAGTACTTGTATCTGCTGCTGCTATATTTTTTGGCGGAACATTTTTAAATATTGTTATTTTATTCATTATTGCAGCATCATGCTATGAATTTTGTGCAATTAGAACAAATCGTTTTAATATTATATTAATTTTAGTTATGATTGCTTTTATTTTATCTATGCTATATGCAAGAAATAGACAAATAGGCATCATGATTGCATATATTATTTTTCTATTTATGTTTGCTATATTTACACCAGAAATTACCACAGATGATATTGCTTCTTGTTTCTTGATGTCTGTTATCATTGCATTCGCTATGCAAAGTGTTCTAACATTAAGTGAATCTAACAAAGCAATCATCGGTTATATTGTTATTGCAGCATTTTTAACTGATGCTGGTGCATTTTTAGTAGGAATGAAATTTGGAAAACATCAATTAATTGTAAGGATTTCACCTAAGAAGACTATAGAAGGAGCAATAGGTGGTTATATTATTGGTTTTATTACCTCGTTCTTATTTGCTTATGCATTTAAATTCTTTGGATCAGACCCTATGATATATTTATTTTTCTCTGCATCGCTTCCAATTGTTTCTCAAGTTGGGGATTTAGCATTCAGCATGATTAAAAGAACATATGGGGTTAAAGATTTTGGCAGCATTCTTTTAGGACATGGTGGAATACTTGATAGATGCGATTCATTATTTTTCTGTTTAATATTCTATGTTTCAATGATAGGATTTCTATTTTAATGAAAAAGATATTATTACTTGGCGCTAGTGGATCAATTGGCAAGCAAACAATAGATGTAATTAATAATCATAGTGATGAACTTAAGCTTGTTGGAGCAAGCGTAGGTAAAAACACTGATTATTTAAAAGAGTTATTAAATAACTATGATTTAGAATATGCTTATTGTATTGAAAAAGATGAAGAATTAATAAAAAAATACCCTAATACTAAGTTTTATTTTGGTGATGATATTAAAGAGATTGTTAAAGAGAAAAGTTATGATACTTTAGTAAACGCACTTGTAGGATATGTTGGATTTGAACCTTCATTAAATGCTATTAATGCTAAAAAGAACATTGCTTTAGCTAATAAAGAGACATTAATAGTAGGTGGAGATATTATTAATAAGGCTTTAAAAGAAAATGGAGTTAAGTTATATCCAATAGATTCAGAACATTCAGCAATATTCCAATGTTTACAAGGTAATAGTAAAGAAGATGTTAATAAATTAAACGTATTTCCTGTACCTGATGGAGATACTGGTACTAATATGTCGCTCACTCTTGAAAGTGTTGTTGATCATGTTAAAAAATTACCACCTGATTCAAGTGTTTCAGACATAAGACGAGCAGTAACTACTGGCGCATTAATGGGCGCTAGAGGCAATTCTGGTGTTATAACTTCACAAATCTTACGAGGACTTTGCGAAGGTTTAGAAGATCACGAACTTTTAGATACTCAAGGTATTGCTAAAGCATTTACTCGTGCAGAAGAGGTTGCATTTGCTGCTGTTAGAAAACCTGTTGAAGGTACAATTTTGACAGTATTACGAGACAGTGCAAAAGCAGCTAGATATGCATATCAGAAAAACTATGAACTTGTAGATTGTGTAGCCTATATTTCAAAGGAAGCTCACAAGTCTGTTGAGAACACTCCTAATTTGTTACCTGTTCTCAAAGAAAATAATGTAGTTGATGCTGGTGGATATGGTCTTGCAATTTTTATTGAAGGTGTAGCTTCTAGTTTGACAGGTAAGTTAGGATCTC
>JAUNQK010000100.1 GCA_030536235.1 Bacillota bacterium | reverse complement strand
ATATTGAAGAAGGCGACATCTTAGGTTTGGTAGGGGAATCTGGCAGCGGAAAATCGGTAACTGCTATGGCAATTTCGGGGCTTCTTCAGAAATCGCTTATTGAGTACGAAGGCAACATTTTAGTTGATGGAAAAGAAATGCTCGATACCGATCGCGAAGATATTCATGAAATGCAGGGTACGGATATCGCAATTGTTTTCCAAGAGCCAATGACAGCTTTAGACCCTGTTATGAAAGTTGGGCTTCAGGTTGAAGAAGCTTTAAACATTCACTTCCCAGAAATGTCGGCCGACGAAAAGAAGGCACGCGCTTTAGTTGCAATGAACCAAGCCGGCCTTTTCGATGTTGAAAATGTTTATAACAAATATCCACACGAGCTTTCCGGCGGAATGCTTCAAAGAATTTGTATCGCCGCTGCAATTATTTCAAAGCCTAAGCTTTTAATTGCCGACGAGCCAACAACGGCTTTAGACGTTACAACGCAGGGGCACATTATAGAGCTTCTTAAGAAGATTAACGAAGAAAGCGGAACATCGATTCTCTTTATTTCGCACAACTTAGCTGTTGTTCATGCGCTGTGCAACAAGGTTATTGTAATGAAAAACGGAAAGCTTGTTGAACGCGGAGAAGTTGAAGAGGTTTATAAAAACCCTAAAGACCCATATACAAAGAAATTACTTGCGGCTATTCCAAATCGCAATAAAAGATATTAATGGAAAAAGAATTAATTTTACAAGTTAATGATGTTTGCAGCACTTACAAAATGACTGGCCTCGCTGGCAGAAAGCGTTCTGTTGGCGTGCTCGATCACGTAAGTTTCGAGATTAGAGCAGGGCAAGTGTTTGGTTTAGTAGGAGAATCCGGCAGCGGAAAATCTACGCTTGCTAAGTGCATTTTGGGTATGGCAGATTACACTGGTGAAATTACTCATTACAGCAAAAGACCGCAGATGGTTTTTCAAGACCCTTATTCATCGCTTAATCCGTCTATGACGATTGAGAGATTCTTAGAAGAACCGCTGCTTATTTATGGGAAATACAACAAGGAAGAGCGCAGGGAAAGAATCTTAAAAACTATCGAAGAGGTTGGGCTTTCTGAAGAAATTCTTAGCTATAAGCCAAGCCAGCTTTCCGGCGGAATGCGCCAAAGAGTAGCCATTGGGGCAGCCCTTATAACCCGTCCAAAGTTCCTTATTTTAGACGAACCGGTATCGGCCTTAGATGTTACTATCCAGGCCCAAATATTGCAGCTATTAGCCGATTTAAGGCGTGATTTGGACCTTAGCTACTTGTTTATATCGCACGACCTAAACATCGTATATCAGCTTTGCGACTACGTTCTTGTAATGAAGAGCGGCCAGGTTGTAGAGCAGGGGCCGGTGCAGCGCCTATTTGATAGCCCTCAGCACCCATATACGAAACAGTTGCTGGAGTCTTCTAATATATAGATTGCTTCGCTTCGCTCGCAATGACAGTCATTGCGAGGGCCGGTGCAATCCCCCAAGAGTCATTGCGAGGGCTGCCTTGTGTCATTGCGAGGGCCGGAGGCCCGAAGCAATCTCAACCACAACATATAGTGCTTGAAATCGTAAGGTTTTTCGCATATAATAATTAGGCGTTCGTCTGCACTGCCAAAAACGGCAGCGTCCAACTCACACAGACGAAGTTCTCTGATAGGAGGGAGAATCCTATCCAACCAGACCATAGGGAGGTGAAAGAATGAACAAGTACGAACTGATGTTTATCATCGATCCTACTCTCGAAGATGCTAAGAAGGATGCCTATATCGAAGAAGTAAAGGGCATCATCGCTACTGATGGCGAAGTATCTGACACAGATGTATGGGGACTCAAGAAGCTTGCTTATCCTATCCTTAAGAAGAGCGAAGGTTACTTTGTAGTAATGCACTTCAATGCTAATCCAGAACTTCCAAAGGAATTAAGCAGAAGACTTAGAATTTCCGACAACTGCATGAGACACATCATCGTCAACTTAGACGAGAAGTAGAAAAGGCGGTAAGGTATGAATTCAGTAACATTAATCGGAAGATTAACAAAAGACCCTGAAGTTCGTTATGGCGCTGAAAGCCAGAACGCATATTGCAGATTTACAATTGCAATTGATCGCGGCAAAGATCGCAATGGCGAAGACATGGGTGCAGATTTCCCAGGTATCGTATGCTTTGGAAAAACAGCTGAAAACTGTGAAAGATTCCTTAAGAAGGGCCGTTTAGTTGGCATTCAAGGAAGA
>JAUNQK010000004.1 GCA_030536235.1 Bacillota bacterium | reverse complement strand
AGTCGAGCTGGATAGTACCGCACTGCCATTTACGACCAAGGCAATCTTCGATTTCGAAGTCGAGCTTAGGGCCGTAGAATGCACCATCACCAGGGTTAACTTCATATGTCTTACCGATTGATGTGATTGCATCTGCTAATGCGTTTTCAGCCTTTTCCCAATCAGCACGTGTGCCGATATGATCTTCTGGCATTGTTGAAAGTAAAATCTTATATGGAAGCCCGAATACACTATAAACTTCGTCAATAAGTTTTGTGATTCTTACTACTTCGTTTTGAATCTGTTCTTTTGCAAGAAGAATGTGAGCATCATCTTGTGTGAAGCATCTTACTCTAAACATTCCGTGAAGAGCACCGCTAAGTTCATGTCTATGTACATGACCAAGTTCACCATATCTTAATGGAAGATCTTTATAGCTGTGTGGTTCAAGTGAGTAAACAAGAATTGAACCAGGGCAGTTCATTGGCTTAATAGCATAATCTTCATCATCGATTACTGTTGTGTACATATTTTCTTTATAGTGATCCCAGTGTCCTGAAGTCTCCCATAAAGTTCTCTTCATAATTTGTGGAGTAGAAATTTCGAGATAATCCCACTTCTTATGAACCTGATGCCAATAATCTAATAATGTGTTTTGAAGAACCATTCCGTTTGGAAGGTAGAATGGGAATCCTGGTGCTTCATCTCTAAATGCGAATAAGCCTAATTCTTTACCTAACTTTCTGTGGTCTCTTCTCTTTGCTTCTTCAATTCTTTCAAGATAAGCATCGAGTTCTTCTTTCTTAGGGAATGCAATACCGTAAATTCTTTGCAGAGTTTCACGATTTGAATCTCCTCTCCAATATGCCGCATTGCATGTTAAGAGTTTAATTGCATTACCTTTAATTCTGCTTGTTGAATCAAGGTGAGGGCCAGCACAAAGATCTGTGAATTCACCCTGCTTATAGAAAGAGATGGTTGCATCTTCTGGCAGGTCTTGAATAAGTTCTACCTTAAATGGCTCATCTTTATCTTGCATAAATTTAATAGCTTCTTCTCTTGGAAGTTCAAAACGTTCAAGTTTAATTCCTTCCTTGCAGATTTTTTTCATCTCTGCTTCGATTTTTTCCATATGCTCAGGTGTAAATGCAAATGGAGCAAGCATATCATAGTACCATCCTTCTTTAATAGATGGACCAATTGCCAGCTTTACTTCTGGCCATAATCTTTTAATGGCTTGAGCCATTACATGTGAACAAGTATGCCAATACGTCTGGCGATATTCCTCGTTCTCGAAAGTGTACTTGTTGTCTTCTGACATTTTATTTCTTCCTTTCTTGGGGTGCCATACCACAGCCCCCATATATATTGTACAAACACTTAATTTTAACATAAAAAATAGCCCTTTTGGGGCTATTTTTAGATTTAATTCATTTTGTCATTGCGAGCGAAGCGAAGCAATCCAACTAGATTGCCACGGGCCTGACGGCCCTCGCAATGACTATGATGTGTGTCATTGCGAGCGAAGCGAAGCAATCTACTTAGCTTTGTTAAGAATTATTGCCAAAATAACTGTATCTTCATTAGATTTATTAGCTATTGAGTGGAACTCACCATTGGCACAAATTTCTGATTCTCCCGGCTTTAACACACGTTCTTCATTGCCATCGACAACTGTAGCTTCGCCCTTAAGAACATAGTAGATTTCGAAGTTGTCTACATGGTCGTGCAGCCCGATTGACTGGCCAGGTTTAAAGGTAACTTCAGCATAGAAGTTTCCAGCACCATACATCATATCGGTTGGAACAATATATTTGAAATCAAGATCACCAAAACCACCTTTAAGGTCTGATTTAATTTCATGCTTGTGCTCGCCATTCATAAAAAACATAGTTCATTCCTCCTATAACCTAATTTTATCTATTGTAATATCTTTAATCGTTCTTGAATCTGTCATTAACATTGTTTCTTTTAATTCAGATGCAAGCTGTTCAATAAATAATTTAACGCCTTCTTCTCCGCCTCCAAAGACAGCAGTAACAAATGGTCTTGCAAGAATTACTTCATCTGCACCAAGTGCTAAGCACTTAAAGATATCTGCGCCATTTCTGATTCCGCCATCAACAAAAATCTTAAGGCTGTCTCCAACTGCTTTTTTAATTTCTTGAAGCATACTTGCAGGGACAGCTGAGTCTGCCATAATTCTTCCGCCATGATTAGAAACAACAATGCCATAGCAACCAGCCTTTGCACATTTTTCAGCAGCAGCAGGGGTAAGCACGCCTTTTACGATAAATGGCATCTTTGTGCTTTGAGCAATATCCTTTAATTCAGCTTCTGATTTTGTATATACAGGTTTTCCAGCAAGCTTTAAATTAATTAAAGCGGCTGCATCAACGTCCATGCCAAAGGCCATAAGGTTAGCGTCTTCAAGCTCTTTAATTTTTGCAAATATTTTTTCTTGTTCCCATGGTTTTAATGCAATAACACCTGTTCCGCCGGCTTCTTTTATAGCAGCAAGTGGTTTTCTAAAAATCAAATCATCTGGGCCATCGCCTGTCCAGGCAAATATCCCATTATCCTTACAACCATTTACTAAAGCCTTCGCATAATCATATTCATCAAGCTTTCCGCCATAATTTAACTGCATTCCACCAATCGGTCCTGCACAAAATGGTAAATCAAACTTGTGCCCAAACAATTCAACACTTGTATCAGCTTCGAAATGTTCATGAACAGCATCCATATTAATCTTGATTGAATTTAAGTATTTTTTGCAATCAATAAAACCTGCGCCGTGCCCCTTAGAACCACATCCAGGAACCTTGCCAACGCAAGCAAGCCCATTGCATTCTGGGCAAACATAACAAATTCCGGCCAAAACTTTTTTAGCGTTTTCTTTAACTTCATTATAATTATTAAACATAAGCCGTCACCTCTTTGGTATAATTATAGCATGAAACGAAATGTAATTGGCATACTTGCTCATGTTGATGCAGGGAAAACAACAATGAGCGAAGCTATGCTTTTCAAGAGCGGCAAAATCAAGAATTTAGGCCGTGTTGACCATAAAGATGCTTATTTAGACAATTTCCTGATTGAAAGACAGCGTGGGATTACTATCTTTTCAAAGCAGGCTATTTTTGATATTGACGATTTAGAGATTAACCTTCTTGACACCCCAGGGCACATGGATTTTTCAGCCGAAATGGAGCGAACCCTTTCAGTTTTAGACTATGCCATCCTTGTTATTAGTGGGCCAGACGGAATTCAGGCGCATACCCAAACCCTTTGGGATCTACTAAAACGTTACCATATCCCAACATTTGTATGGATCAATAAAATGGATTTGACAGACAAAGACGTTTTGAGTGAACTTAACCTTCATTTCAAGACTGGCTTTGTTGACTTTAATAATATCAATTATGAACAGATTGCAGAATTAGACGAAGATGCAATTTCTGAATATCTTGAAACCGGTTCATTAAAAACAGAAACCATTCAAGACCTTATCTTAAAAAGAAAACTTTTCCCATGTTTTAAAGGTTCTGCTTTAAAGCTTCAAGGTGTAGATAAGTTTTTAAATGGACTAAAAACTTATACCAAGGTCAGAAACTATCCTAATGAATTTAAAGCAAAAGTATATAAAATTACACATGCCGATGATGGCGTTCGTTTAACTTGGATTAAACTTACAGGAGGCACTCTTGCGCCAAGAGACCTAATTGGCGAAGAAAAGATTACGCAAATTCGCTCATATTCTGGCGTAAAATTTTCTGCAGTAGATAAAGCCGAAGCCGGCAGTGTTTACGCACTTACAGGTTTAAATAACACAGATGCAGGGCAAGGCCTTGGTGCAGAAAACGATGGCGACCTTCCAATTCTTGAGCCGGTATTATCTTACAGAATTATTCCGCCTAATGGCGTTGATAATTTTACTGCTATGCAAAAATTAAATCTCTTAGCAGAAGAAGACCCTATGCTTCGCATCGTTTGGAATAGCCAGCTTAAGCAAATAGAAGCACAATTAATGGGCGAGGTTCAAATTGATGTATTAAAAGAATTAATTTCCGAACGTTACAATATGGACGTCGAAATTGATAAAGGTAAAATTGTTTATAAAGAAACAATTGCAGAACCTATTATCGGCATGGGGCATTTCGAACCATTAAGACACTACGCAGAAGTTCATCTCTTAATGGAGCCACTCGAACCAGGCACCGGATTAATTTTCACATCAGCTTGCAGCACAGATGATCTTGATTTGAATTGGCAAAGGCTTGTCCTTACAAATTTAGCAGAGAAAACCCACCTTGGTGTTTTAACAGGTTCTCCTATTACCGATATGAAAATTAGTCTTATCGCTGGACGTGCTCATCTAAAACACACCGAAGGCGGAGACTTTAGACAGGCAACATATCGCGCAGTTAGACAAGGTCTTATGTCTGCGCAAAATATTCTGCTTGAACCTTATTACGATTTTACCCTCGATGTTCCATCAGAATATATTGGCCGCGCTATTAGCGATTGCAAGGCTATGTCTTGCAGCTTCGAGGCCCCAATTGATTTAGGAGACACAATTGAACTTGTTGGCGCCGGCCCTGTTTCAGAACTTCAATTATACTTAACAGATTTACTTTCTTACACAAAAGGTAGAGGCCATATTTCTTGCACATTTGCAGGTTACTTCCCTTGCCACAACACAGCAAAAGTCTTAGAAGAAATAGCTTACGAGGCAGATCGTGATGTAGAAAACACAGCAGATTCAGTATTCTGTTCTCATGGTGCCGGAGTCAATGTAAAGTGGAATAAGGTTCCTGATTTTGTTCATCTTGATAGCGGAATCGAAATAAAAGATGACAAACTCGAAGTGCTGCATGCACCAAAAGTTAGAAGTGGCAATATAGATTTTGACGAAAAAGAGCTCGAGGCAATTATGCAAAGAGAGTTTGGCGAAATCAAAAGACCTCAGATTGCAAGTGTAACAGTAGACTTTGGCGGAAACTATAAAAAGAAACAAACTACTATTAAAAAAGAATACTTAATAGTAGATGGTTATAACATTATCTTTGCATGGGAAAGCCTTAAAGAAGAAAAAATTGCAAACGCAAGGCAAAAACTAATTGATATGCTTATTAACTACAGAGCATATAAAGATTGTGAGGTATGTTTGGTATTTGATGGCTATAAGGTTAAAGATAATCTGGGCACTAAAGAAGATGACCATGGCATTCATGTTGTTTACACAAAAGAAGGTGAAAGCGCCGACGCATATATCGAAAGCCTTGCTCACGAAATAGGCAAAAACTATTCAGTAAAGGTTGCGACATCAGATGGCCTTATACAGCTTAGTGCTTTAAGAGCCGGGCTTCTTAGAATGTCTAACCGAGAGCTCGAATATGAAGTCAATCAAGCCATAAAAGAAATTCGAAGAATTTTAGAAGAAAATGCTCCGGAAAAAACTAAGTTTAAAGATATAGTAAAACTAATATAAAAGCGAGCCGAATGGCTCGCTATTTTATTTCATTAAATATTTTTCGATATAATCACCCATAGTGCTGTTGTGATAAATAATAAGCACCATGTCTATATCTCTTTCTTCAATAATTTTATCAAAATCAGGAGCAGTAGAATGACGTGGGTCTACAACATTGATTTCTGTAAAAATAGTGCTTAAATAATCTCTCATAGCACATTCGAAGCTATCACGAATAATTAGCACATGTTTATCTTCGATAGCGAATGGATTTTCAACACGAAGGTATGAAGGATTATCACAATTCAATCTGTTGTATTCAAGAACCTCATCATCTTTTCCGGCAAAGATTATTGTATCTCTTGGTACTTCATTGTCTGAAAAATCAGTATAGTATTTCAAGTCTGCTGCATTAACAGGAGTGTAAACCGGAAGATATTCTTCAACATTAACTTCTAATGAAACTTGTTTACGAAGATCTCCGAGATATTTTCTTCCGGTTAAATCTGTCCATACAAAATCTTCTTTAACAGGAACTGCAGTCTTATTTATTACATGCTGATTTGCAAGATTCTTAATTAAAAATTCAGAAGCATTATAAGCCCCATAATTATTCCAGTGGTAATCTGTCTTATAATAGCTCTTTTCTATTTCTTCCATATCTAATGATTGGAAATACTTGCAAGTGTTTATAACAGGAATATTGTATTCTTCTAATATCGACAAAGTAAGATCAACATCTGCCTGGTCTACACCAGCATCAATCATTTCTTCTATATCGGCGAATAATAAATTCTTCTGAGGAACAATATTATAATAGAAAGGAATTCCAAGTTCTTCTCTCTTTGCGGCTATAGCCTCTGCTCTTGCGACAACTTCTTCAGACTGTGTCACATGTGTATGGCAGAAAATATAATCGTCAGCTAATACATAAAGGTCTCCGATAACAACATCTTCTCCGGCAGAAAGAAGTGTTTCTTGTTGAGCTTCAATAACATTATTTCTAAGTGGGAATTGATCAATAAGGAAAGCATCCATATCATTTGTAAACTGATCAAAACTGGTGCTCGCAAAAATAGACGGCTTTTGCGCAAGCTCGCGATTTTCCTTGTTGCTATATTCTGCAGGCTTTGTAAATAACGAAATAATCATTACTACCAAAATGAAAGCCATGAATGAAGCTATTATTGGATATGTGTATAATTTCTTATTATTCATAGCTACCTCCTAGAACCCTGCATAGATAAAAGGAGTATAACCATTGATAATAATACTTGCAGTGGATACACCCAACAAACCAATAATAAATATACATTTAAACACAACTGTCCAAGGCTTTTCTTCGTCAAAAATATCTAAAGCACATTGCTTTGGAAGATGTGTTACGCCAAGAATAGCTAATACTAATAAATCAATAAAGCGAGTAAAATACAAGCTTGATATAGCATCACCAGCAGCTGCTGCCCCACCAAACATATATCCGATGTAATTAAATGCAGCCGGAATACTACCCGAATTAAAAAATGCCCAACCAATTAAAACAATAAGGTTTGTAAAAACAATTCTTATTCCATTTGGAACCTTGCCTAAGAAATTGGTAAACTTCTTCTCAAGGCTAGCAAAGATAAAGATGAATAATCCCCAAAGAATATAATTTAATCCGTTGCCATGCCAAAAACCGGTAACAAGCCATACCAACAATAAGTTAATGTATGTTCTTAATTCACCCCTTCTGTTTCCGCCAAGAGGAAAATAAATATAATCTTTAAACCATTCGCCAAGAGAAATATGCCATTTAGACCAGAACTCTTTTAATGAGGCTGATTCCATAGGATAATTGAAGTTTTCCCTTATTTTGAACCCGCAAACTTTTGCAAGCCCAATGGCCATATCAGAATATCCAGAGAAATCATAATAAAGTTGCAGTGCAAAACTAATAACACCAAGCCATGCAGATGCGCCACTAAAAGGAGCATCTTCCCAGCACTTTGCAGTCATCTCTGCCAAGCTGCCTGCTATTGCGAGTTTTTTTGCAAGGCCAATAGAGAATCGAAGCAGGCCATCAGAGACTTTTTTAGCATCAACAATAGGATTGTCAATTTGTGTTTCAAAATCTTTATATTTAACAAAAGGCCCCATGATTAGTTTTGGGAAGAATGCTAAATAAAAGGCGGTATTATATAAAGACTGGTTAGGGTCTACATCGCCTCTACAAAGATCAATTAAGTAAGACATTCCGCTTAGAACATAATATGATATTCCAAGTGGCAGAGCACCGTTAAGCCCAATGAATTTAAAAAAGCAAAGGAAAATAACATCAAAGCCTAATGATGCATAGAAATAATTTTTATTCTTTGGAATAAGCTGCCCAAACAGCCAACTTGCAAGAATAAATACTAACAGCAAAAGTAAGCTCTTGAAGCTTCCCCAAGAACAAATTAATAAACTTGTACACAATATTAATGGCTTTCTATAGTTTTCCTTAAACAGAGCGAAAAAGATAAGGAAAAATGGAAGCAATCTAAATATAAAACTTACGCTATCAATTATCATACTTTGAATAAACTATTTTTCTAATGCGTCAAACTTTGCTTTCATTGTTGGATTGTTTTTAGTCAGTTTTTTAATGCTAAGATCTTCAGCTTTATCATTAGCAAGTCTTAAATTTCTTTCTGCACCTGTAAGTGCATCTTTTATTTTTTGTAAATGCTCAATAGACTTATCTATTTCATCAATTGCAGTTGTAAATTTTTCACTGGCAATTCTATAGTTTCTTCCGAACTTTTCTTTAAACTCGTTCATTTCGGCTTCAAAATTTGTTATATCAATGTTTTGAGCCTTTGTAATTGCTAATTCTCTTTTATACTGCAAACTATTTTGCGCAGCATTTCTAAGAATAGTAATCATAGGAATAAAGAACTGCGGTCTAATAACATACATCTTATCATATTTATATGACACATCTACTATGCCATCATTATAAAGATCGTTGTCAGGCTCAAGAAGTGATACCAACACTGCATATTCGCAGCCTTTCTCATTTCTATCCTTATCGAGTTCTTTAAAGAAGTGCTCATTTGTCTTCTTTGTTGCAGTAGTGTCCGCTTCGTTCTTCATCTCAAACATAATTGAAATGTATTCCAAGCCATCATCTGTATAGTCTCTAAAAATGTAATCACCTTTCGACCCAGAAGCTTTAGACACTTCGTTATCTTTTTCAAAGTATGCATTCTTAAAACCTGCACTACGAATCTTGTTAAATTCCATTTCGCAATGTTTTTCAAGACTCTCGCCTATTGCTTTTGTTGAAAGTTTTGCTTTAAGGTCTTTATAATAAGCAACCTCTTCTTCTTTCATCTTAAGCTTGGCTTCATAAGTTTCTTTTAAAGACTTTACTGCCAGTTCTTGTTCAAGGTCTTTACTTTCAAGCTGATTCTCAAGAGAGAGCATCTCTTCTCTCTGCTGCGAAAGAACTTCGTTCTTTTCCTCTAAAGCTTCCATGACAGCAAGTTTAATCTCACTTTCCTTGGCGCTTTGTGCAGCTTCAAGCTCTTTCTTAAATTCTTTGTCCCTAACTTGCTTTGCGATAGAAGCATATTCTGCTTCATCAATTTGAAATACTGTTCCGCAATTTGGGCATTTAAGTTCTTTCATCGCATACCTCGTATATTACGATAACTGATTATTATCATTTACAATAACACTAAGTGTTAATACTCTCATTTCTTCACATTCTGTTATTTCAAAGTGAAGATTCTTGTAATCAAAGGTATCACCAAGCTTTGGATAACCTTCAATTTTTTCCATAGCCCATCCACCGATGGTTGCATTATCATCACCTATTTCATCTTCTTCGTCGTCCATATCAAGTTCGTCAAAGAAGTCTTCAAGGCGCATGTCTCCATCAACCTCGAATTTATCCTCTGAAAGTTCGACAAATTCTTCGTCTACAACATCCTTTTCATCAAAGATTTCTCCAACCAGCTGCTCTAAAACATCTTCCATAGTAACAAATCCCATGGTTCCGCCATATTCATCTGTAACGATTACCATATGGCATGATGTCTTTTGCATTAACTCAAAAACATCGGCTAGAGGAGTCGTCTTATATGCAAAATGCGCCTCCATCATCATTTCCTGAATATTCAGATCGTCGCCAGCTGCCAAATCTCTTAAGACCTGAGTTGTATGAAGCATACCAACAATATGATCTGGTGTTTCTCTATAAACAGGAAGTCTGCTAAACTTGCATTTTAAGATTTTTTCAAGATTAGCCTCATTACTATCATCGATGTCGATGGCCATCATATCTACTCTTGGAGTAATTATTTCATAAACAGGAGTGTCATCGAAATCTAATGTTCCCTGGAATAAATCTGCTGTTTCTTCATCAACGACACCTTCTTCTTCGATAGTATCGAAAATAGTTTCTAAATCGTCTTCTGTTACAGCATCATCTACAACCTGTTTTCTCCAAAGGTTAGATACAAGTTTTACAAAAGCATTTGCGAAGATTACTACAGGCTTAGTAATAATCATCCAAATACTAATCGGCCATGCAACAAGTTTTGCAAAGCCTTCCGGGTTCTTATTTGCAATAAGCTTAGGGCTAATCTCTCCAAAGATAATTATGACAATTGTCATAATTATGCTGGCAAGCCATGCACCATTTTCGCCAAGAAGCGAAATTGCAATCACTGTTGCCAGTGCTGATGAAGCGATATTTACTAAGTTATTACCAACAAGTATGCTTATTAAAGCAGTCTCATAATTTACAAAGATATTATGAGCTCTCTTTGCATTTGTTTTTCTAAGCTTAACCTCACTTGCAGAAGCGTAAGCAATCTCTGCCCCGGAAAATAAAGCCGAGAAGAATAAACAAATAATTATTGCGATATAAGGAAGCACTATTCTTGCACCTCCTCTTCATCGTATATTTCTCCAACAAGCTGTTCCAAAATATCTTCTACCGTAATAATTCCTATTACTTGATTGGAACCATTTTTAACAAATGCCATATGAGTTCTATGGGCAGATAAATCTGGCAATATATCATCAATAGGCAATGTTGTTGGAATGTAGTATGGTTTATCAAGCATCGATCTAGACTTAAGAGTTTTTCTTTGTCTAATCTTTGCTTTTAAGAATTTTCTAATATGAATTACACCTAAGATATTACCGTTCTTATCAAGAACCGGTAATCTGCTGTAATGGTTCTCGTCGATGATTTTATAAATCTCGTCTTCGTCCATCCATTCGCCAACAGTTACAACTCTATCCCACGGAACAAGAATATCTTTTGCTGTGTTTTTTGTGTATTCAAGAGCAGACTGAAGAAGCTCTGTTGTATCTTCATCTATACAATCTTCTTCGTCAATGCTTTCAATAATATCTGAAAGCTCATCTTCTGTTACTGTTAAATCTTCATCCTTTGCTGCAGGGAAAAGTTTAACAATTAAATTAGTTACCACCTTAAAGAATGCTATTAATGGAACAAGTATCTTCATTATTAATATTAATGAAGGGGCCACATTTGGAGCAATTCTTTCAGAGCACGCCTTGGCATAAGCCTTTGGAATCATCTCTGCAAAAATGAAAACTATGAAAGTCGTTATGAAGGTTGCAATACTAACAGCGGCATTTCCCCACAACTTTGTTACACAAACAGTTGAAAGTGAAGAAAAAGCAATGTGCATAACATTGTTTCCAATTAAAAGTGCTGTTAAAGCATCATCAAAATTGTCTAAAACATACAAAACTTTTGATGCCTTTTTGCTGCCACCATCCGCATCAGAAATCATACGTATTTTATTCACAGAGGCTAAACTTGTCTCTGCAGATGCAAAATACACTCCCCCTAATAGCAATAATACTAAAGCTATATAGTAATATAACGGAATATCAGAAATACTTCCTAAGTCCATTTGGACTAAATCACCTCTTTCTTTTGTAAATTAGTTTTATTGTACCACAGCTTTGCGTCTCATGTGGATAATATAATAAATTGCCATGCCGCAGCTTGCTACCGCCCAAGAAGCTGGGTAGCAAATTGACAGCATTTCTATTGTGCTTTTGGCTGCAAACAATGTTGCAAGCCAGGCCAGTCTAAACCCGCAAATACTAATTGCGATAATAATAAAGGAAATAAGAGTTTTGCCTTCGCCTCGAAGGGCCCCTGAGAATATCTCATTAAATACCCAAACCCAATAGAACGGCCCAATAATATTGATAACTTTCTTTGATACAAGAAATACAGCAGGGTCGTCAGAGAATAACGGTATAAGCTGATTCGAGAATGCTACAAGAGACACGCTGTAGGCCACCCCAAGTATCATAAATATTGCGAATGAAGCATAGACGCCCTTCTTCATTCTATCATAATCACCCTTGCCATAGTTTTGGCCAATAAAGTTTGTTACCGTTGCATTTGCCGCACTCATGAACCCCCAGAAGAATCCATCGAGCTTTCCGGTAATAGCCCATGCAGCGACATCAACTGTTCCAAGAACATTAATGCTTACCTGAATTAGAATATTTGTAACCGCATACATCATTGTTTGGAATGCCAAAGGCACACCAACGGCAAGAGATTTCTTTAAGATATTCCAATCAAAACACAGTTCTTTTAAATTCAAACCATAACTTTCGGCTCTATACTTAATTAATTTTGAAGTTGTAAGCAGCGCGCAAACAAGTTGAGAAATAATAGTCGCATAAGCAGCACCTGCAACACCCCAAGCGAACACTTTAACAAATAATAAATCAAGAGCAATGTTTATTGTGCAGCTAACTGATAAAGTGATAAATGGAGTTCTTGAATCGCCAATTGCTCTAAGAATTCCGGCCGACATATTATAAACAAGCTGGAACATCAGCCCGCAAAATACTATGCGAAGATAAATAATTGAATCTTCCATGCATTCTGCAGGGTTCTTCATCCATACCAAAATATTCGATGTTAACAAGAAACATGCAATGCTAATTGCAATTCCGCAAAAGAAAGCAAATATCATTGAGGTCGATACAGATTTTTTTAAATTGTTTTTATTGTTTGCCCCAAAGAATTGAGCAATAAGTATTGATCCGCCACCTGTTAAACCTACGAAGAAATTTACAAGTGCATTTGATACTAATGCGGCAGAACCACCTACGGCGGCAAGTGCAATTGTTCCTACATATTTACCAACGATTAATCCATCGGCAGCATTATACAGCTGTTGGAATACTGTTCCTGCTGCAAGTGGCAAGAAGTATGCCAACATCTTTTTCCATATAGTGCCTGTAGTTAAATCGTTACTTAACAATTCGTTTTTCATTTATTTTTTTATTATTCTAATAATCAATTTAATAATTAAGAAAAGAATTAATAAAACAAGAATGATAGCTGCAAGTGCAATCCAAGTAGCAAGGCCCGGATGCTCTATAATAGATTCAATATCACCTTGTGCAATCTTAACTTTTCTCCCCTGTTCTTTTTTATAAGCATCAGGAATTTCTTCTATTTCGTGTAAATAATCTGCAAATGCATACCATTCTTTAATTTCTTTTCCATCTTCGGTAAGCATTTCGCAATCATAAAAATCTTCAATTGGGTTTCCATTTGCGTCCTTTGGAACAATGGAAAGTAAACCCTTTGTAAGGCCATTAAGCATGCCAAGCATATTTGCAGCATACATATTGCAGCATACTTTATAGAGCTTATCGTCTTCTATTTCAGAATCTTCTTTAAATCCAAATTCATCATGAAGCCCAACCTTAGTAACTCTATCAAGAATCATACGCTTAGTATTAAATGTATATCTAAGGCCACTGTAGCTCATCTTAATTGATGAAACCATTGGGCCAAGTGATGCATCAAGTTCTGTTAAGAGTTTTAGTTCTTTTCCTGTAATATAGGCAGTAAGAAGTGGGTGCCCAGCCGAGCCATCCTTACCTGCACCAAGTGAACAAATATCAAAGGCATCAGAAGTTGTAATATCACCTTCTGTAAACGACCCTCTTATTGTCCCAAGCCCTACTAAAGCTACATCTATATCATTAATGCCATTTTTTCTTGCTTCATATATATATGAATCTGCAATCAAATTGCCCATTGGATACTCTTGGTGAGTAGCATACATATCATCAAGCGACATGAAGTCAAAGCTGCAATGAGCAATTTTCTGGTTATATTCATACCCGTATTCTGCAAGATATGTATTATTAATATCTGTTTTATATCCGTCAATAAATTGTTTTACTAAAAGACTGTCTTGTACATTGTCATTTAATTCAACAAGAGTGTAATTAGAAAAGCTTACATCACCAAATGCATTAACTGTGATGTCAACGAACCCCATGTTTTCTAAATAGCAACCGGCAGATGCGATTAATGTGTTTCCGGCAAAGATTGGCTCGGCGTAAGCTGTATGAGAATGAGCTGATACTATCATATCAATCTCAGGAACTTCAGCTGCTAAGTCAAAATCTTCCCCTGTTTTACCATCACCATTTGTTCCGCAATGAGATAAACAAATAATTACATCGCACTTGTTTTTTAATTCCGAGGCAACACTCTTTGCTGTACTAATATAGTTTTTCCAAACCATACCTGATGTTGGAGAATCTGCAATCGACTCATCGCCGCTAAGCCCAAACACACCAATTTTTAGCCCATTCGAGCTTTCAATTATTGTATAATCATGAGGGCCTATAGAATCTAAAGCATCTTTAACGGCTTTTTGTTCTTCTGTAAGTTCACCTTCAAAGTTTAAATTTGCAGCAAGAAGTGGAGGAAGCGGAGCATATCTTTCTCTTGCTGAATTAATCATTTTTGCAAAGCCTTCGCCTGCGTGATCCCATTCATGGTTTCCTATTGCAGCAGCACTGCAACCTAAAAGTGATAATACGCCATATTCATACGCACCCGTTTCGTATCCGGCCTGAAAAAGCGTTCCTTGCGAAAAGTCTCCGCCATCTACATAAATACAATTTGTAGAATCAAGACCAAGTGAAGCTTCATGCAAAGCCGTATAAAGCTTTGGCACCTGATCAAGATGTGAATGTACATCATGTGTATAACAAATTCTTACTGTTCGTGCTTCATTTGCACCAAATACAGGGACAGCACTAAATAGCACCAACAAAGCCATAAGGAAAGCAGTAATTCTCTTTTTCATATTATTCTCCGCAATCAATGTTTTTCTTAATGAACCGTGTATAAACAACTGCACAAATTGCAGCACTAATGCTATCACCAACAGCCTGAGCCATTGGAAGCCCGTACATACCAAAGCACGTATTCATTACAAACAGTGCCGGTATACATAAAAATGCGTAACGGATAACCGATAACCAGAATGTGTGTTTGCCCGATCCAATGCCCTGGAAGAAATGCACCATATAAAAGTTTAAGAACATAAATATGGAAGCAATTGCTCTTCTCCTAAGAAAAGCAGCACCAAGAGCTACTGTCGCAGCATCTTTAATAAAGATTCTTACAAATGGAGCGGCAAAAATTTCATATAAAGCAATGCTAATTAAACTAATAATTAAGCCCCATCTTCTTGTTGTATTTACATAGTCTTTCATTCGGCTGTAATTCCGGCAAGAATAATTGTATGCAACAAGTGGTGTCATACCAAGGCAGATACCGATGCAAGTATTAAGTGAGAATCTTTCAAGTTTAACTGTCATACCGATAGCAGCAACTGCAATATCTCCATATGCTGACATAAGCTTATTAAGAAGCATGTTGTTTACATCAAAGAGCAAAGTAGTTGTTGCTGAAGGAAGCCCAACCGCAAACACCTTAAACATATTTGTTTTGCTTGGCAGACCATACTTAAATGAATAATTAAGCGGGGTAGATTTTTG
The DNA here is from genome assembly GCA_030536235.1 of Bacillota bacterium. Lineage (GTDB taxonomy): Bacteria > Bacillota > Clostridia > Peptostreptococcales > Anaerovoracaceae > UBA1764. The sequence goes on along the minus strand of JAUNQK010000004.1, from coordinate 21,158 downwards.
CAATTGGAAAATCTTAATTGCAAAATATAAAGCTGAAGCGCAGTTAGAAATCATTGTTGCAGCACCTGCGCCAACAACTTCCATTCCATCAGGCAAAAGAACGAACATAAATATAGGGTCTAATACTATATTCATGATTCCGCCAAAGGCAACTCCAAAACCTGCCTCTTTTGAATGGCCTACACTTCTAAGCATATTTGCCATAGAGTTTGTAACAATAGTTGGAAGACCACCTAAAATTACTACCCATGTCATGTATTGTTTGGTATAAATAAAAGTTTCCGAACCCTTTGTTGCACCAAGAAATACAATAAGAGGTTCTAAAAATGCAAATACTAATAAAGAGTAAATAAGCCCCAAAGCAATATTTACACAAATACTATATGCTGATACTCTTCTTGCTTCATCATCTTGATGAACACCCATCAATCTGGAAATCAATGTTCCGCCACCTGTACCAGTAATAATAGAAACCGGTGCAGTCATTGCGAAAATTGGGAATGCCAATGATGTTGCAGTAATCATTAATGGGTTATTTACCTGCCCAATAAAGAATGTATCTGCTATGTTATAAATAAGTGTTATTAGCTGTCCTATAATAGCCGGAAGCGATAAAGTAAAGAGAGATTTGTTAATAGGAAGCTCTTCAAAAATTTCTTTTGTACTGTATTTTTGTTTGAACATTTCAAAATCTATAAAAACATCTTAGCTGACCAGGTCTTTGACCCCACACTTGCCTTTACCGGATTTTCCGAGGACTTACTTCTAAGCTATGCCATGATCACGCATGCCTCTTGCTATGCGCTTACGTGGATCCCTTTGCCCATAGCTGGCTTGGACTTTCAACCTCAGACCTAAGATGTCTTTAACATTAATATCCTAAATTCTCATCTACTAAAATAATTTCAAAAGTTTTAAATGATCCTGGTTTTTTCCAAAGAACGTTTAAGCATCTGCAAATTCTTTCCGGGCTATTGCAGTTATAGCATTTATCACCCTTCTTAGCACAAGGAGTGTTTCTGTTAAGTCTTTGTGCATTTTTAGGTGCAGCAATATTTCTTGCACGCCAAAGCGCTTTGTCATAATCTTTAGCGATCTTGTTTTTGCCAATAATCATATAATATTCTTCATGGCCAAATGCCATTGATGATACTCTGTTACCTGTGCCATCAATATTAATAATTTCACCTGTTTCAGCAATAGCATTTGCAGAAGAAATATAAACATCGGCCTTAGCAGCTTCTGACAAAATACCTTCATGCCAGTGATGTAATAAAGTATTGTTTTCTTTAAGGGCATCAATCAGCTGCATTTCTTCAGTTGTTATTGAGCCACCGAAACCAATTGTTCTGCCGTTAAGCTTTGAAGATAAATACTCTCTAGCCTCTTCTTTAGTGTTAAAATGAGCGACTTCAAAACCGTTTGCTTTTAAATTTTTTGTGAGTTTTTCAAGATCAATCATTTTATCCTCCTTACGATATCATTAAATGTATCTGTTACCTTACTTGCCAAATAAATATTCTCTTTCTTTTCCTTAGCAAGTAAATTATTAGCTGTAAGAACTTCTTTTGTCTTTTTTGCCAACTCTTCTGCAGGGTCAACTATTATCAAGTCTTTATATAATCTTTCAATGCTTGGCCTTGCAAATGGATAATGTGTACATCCAAGAACCAAAACATCAATATCAACTACGAAATCATCAAGAACTTCTCTAATTACTTCATCAGGAACAGTTCCTGCTTTTTCAATATTTGGAACAAATGGAATTGCAGCCTTTGCTTTATATGGATAAGCACCAGATTTTACTGTTGCTTCTGTTGCAATAACTCCAATTCTTTTATCTGCATAATTACTATTTAGATACTGAATTACCGGAGGAATTATTCCAATCACAGGAACACTGCAATGCTTTTCGAGCGCGTCAAGTGCAACAGCAGTTATAGTATTACATGCAATTGATAAAGATTTACATCCCATACCAATTAATTTATCTGCAACTTCTAAAGAAAACTCTATTATCTCTTTAGGGTCTCTGCATCCATAAGGGGCTCTGGCAGTATCTCCAAAATATATAATTTGTTCATTAGGAAGTTCTTTGGCGATTGCTGGAACGCATGAAAGCCCTCCAACACCACTATCGAATACTCCAATTGGATTATTATTCATCTCTATCACCTAGCCCTGCCATAATTTTCTGTAAGCAAAGCAATTCGTTTCGCAAGCTCTTTTGAAGCTTCATCTTTTTTAAGTCTCCATTCCCAGTTTCCGCCAACTGTTCCCGGAGTATTTGTTCTGGATTTTTCATCAAGCCCTAAATAATCTTGCATTTGCGCAACAAATAAATCTGCAACTGAAGCCATACCAACTTTAATCATGCCCCAATTCATATCTTCATTTATGCAATTGCAATACTCTCTGGCAAACGCTAAATCTTCTTCGTCTGCCTCTTTAACCCAAGCCATAACAGGAGCATTATCATGAGTTCCTGTATAGCAGATACAATTATGATCATATCTATATGGTAAATAAGAACTTGTCTTATCCTTTGTAAAAGCAAATTCCAAAACTCTCATTCCAGGCAGGCCGGAATCTCTCAAAAGATTTCGAACGCTTTCACTTAATATACCTAAATCTTCTGCAATAAATTTGTCCTGGCCAAACCAAGATGTCATGATATGAACAAATTCTATTCCCGGGCCCTGAACCCAATGTCCATTGATTGCATTAGTTTCACCATACGGAACAGCCCAATAGCTATCAAAGCCTCTAAAATGATCCATGCGAACCACATCAAAAAGCTTTAATGTTCCGTCCATTCTGCGAATCCACCAACCATAGCCATCATTTTTCATAGCCTCCCAATTGTAAAGAGGATTGCCCCAAAGCTGCCCTTCTTCATTAAAGTAATCTGGTGGAACACCAGCAACTTCGATAGGCACATTCTTTTCGTCTAGCATAAAGAACTCTGGCTCGGCCATAACGTCAGCAGAATCAAGTGGAACATAAACAGGAACATCGCCAATCAGTTTAATTCCATTGTCATTTGCATATTTCTTTAATGCATACCACTGTTTATAGAAAATGAACTGAACAAATTCATGGTATTCAGATTCATCATTATCCTTTTTTGCCATAAACTCTGCATATGGTTTAAGCCATCTTGAATTTTCGTTTTTAAAGTTTTCAAATTCTTCAAAAATATTTCTGTGTTCAAATGCATAATGCAGAGCTTTAGATTTTAACGCATTAACCTTTTCGTAATTTACTCTTGTTAAATCAGAACCAAAATCTAAAGAATCCAAATCAAAGCCATCAAGCATCCCATCTTCTTTTAACAAATCAAGATCTATCAATGCTGGGTTCCCTGCAAAAGAAGAATAGCAATAATATGGAGAGTTTCCGTAGCCGACATGGTTAATCGGAAGCATCTGCCAATATGTTTGTTTAGCTTCAACTAAAAAATTTATAAAATTGTAAGCTTCTTTGCCAAGACTTCCGCAACCGTAATTAGATGGAAGTGAAAACACTGGCAATAATATTCCGCTCGATCTTTTCATTTCAATAATTCTTCGTCTATATTTAAATAATTAAGTTTCTTTAAAAATGCTTTAGCATTTCCGCTGCCAATGCCAAGCTTTGCGCCAAGCTCTGCTCTTTTCTTTGCACTATCGCTTGCTCCTGAAAGACCAAGTCTATCCATATCAGCCATAGTGTATTTATCTTTTCCACCAATGCTTGCAGCTGCAGCATTTAAAGCATTGATAATATCCTCGGGCTTAGCATTTTCGATGCCAATGTCACCATCCTTATAAGCCTGGTTCTTTGTTAAGAATGCCTGCTTAGCATTTGGGCAAACACTTAAAACTTTTTCTCTAATAACTTGCCCTGCATGGTCGGGATCAGTAAAAACTATAACGCCACAAGTTTCATTAGCTTTTTTAATTTCTTCGAGCGTTGTTTTTTTAATTCCGTAGCCGTGAGTGCAAATCACATTTGCCTCAACAGCAGCAAGCACTGCCGATAAATCGTCGCGCCCTTCTACTACTATTGTTTCTTTAATTCTATTCATTATACTTAATGCCTAAATTTTCAATAGCTTGCATTGACTCTTTGCTAACTGGCATAAGATCGCATGCAACAAGTGTAATGTAACCTTCGCGGCCAACAACACAGTCCCAGTCAGGGTCTACATTGTCTCTATACACTTCGCCTCCATCAAATTCGAAAGAAACACCAGAAGCATTAGATAAAGATTTTTTATAACCAAGGCCATAATCCATCGGGCCCTGCTTACAAACTCTCATTCCTTTAATTTCTTCTGCCGGAATATCCGGAACATTTACATTAAGAACTGTTGTGTAAGGAAGCTTTTTGTAAGCCTTTTTAACAACCTCAGGAACAAGCTTTGCAAAATGTTCAAAATGAGTTGGGTGATTATCGCATAAGCTGAAAGCTATTGCCTGAGTAAAGCAAACGCTCGCTTCTCTTGCAGCTGCTAAAGTTCCACTGTAGAAAATATCGCTGCCCCAATTTGACCCATGATTGATTCCGGTGCAAACTAAATCGAGGCTAACCCCTGCTTGCTTAAGCATAAAGATACCAATTCTTGTGCAATCAGCAGGAACCCCCGAACATGAATAAGCCCAATTTACCTTTTCATTAAATTCCATTGGGTTTATAGGTTCAAGATCGATCTTACCGTTTAAAGTAAGGCCGTGTCCGCCGCAAGAACGCTGAGTATTTGGAGCAATGATATAGATATTCTCTACATCGTTCATTTGTGCTAGAGCGTCAGCAAGTACATGCAATCCATATGCATCGATGCCATCATCGTTTGCAAGTAATATATTCATTATTCTTGTTCCTCTTCTTTACATACATCAATCCAGGTTCCATCTATTGCAGCCTCAAGATCGGCAATAGAAAAACCAACTGCTGAATTTGGAGTACCAGCTGCAGGGAAAACTGTCTCATATTTCTTTAAGCTCTTATCTAAATAAACTTTAATTCCTTCTGGAAGACCAAATGGACAAACTCCGCCAACTGGATGGCCAGTGATTGCTAAAGTATCATCAAAGCTAAGCATCTTAGCCTTACAGCCGAAGCAATCTTTGTATTTACGGTTATCAATTCTTGCTGTTCCCATAATTACTATTACTATGTTTGTGCCGTCCTTAAGCTGAAGAGCCATAGTCTTGGCAATTTCTCCAGGTTCTCTATTTAATGCCTTTGCAGCAAGTTCAACTGTCGCACTACTTTCATTAAGTAAAATGATTTCGTTTTGGATTCCTCTTGACTGAAAATAATCCTGAACTTCTTTAAGACCCATTATTAATTCTCCTTTTCAAACTTTTTAAATAATATAGGAAATACCCCTAAAGCAATAAATGCACCAACAGTATATCTGATTACTCTTACTACTATTCCTTCACCTAAAATAAATTTAATTCCTTGTGCGAATAATAAGAAAACTCCTATTCCAAGTGCAACTCTTAAAATTGCATATTTGATTGATTTTGGTTTTTCAAAATTAACATACTTTTCTTCGAAGAGGCTTCCCAAGAAAAATCCAAGAAGTAATCCAAATCCGCTAAAGTAGTCTGTGGTTTGGCAATAGAAAAGCCCCGGAATCGCTGTCAGCAAAATTATCAAGTATAAATAATTTTCATTCTTTAATTTTGACCCCAGAAACGGAATAATAAATGCTACAAATATTCCTAAAGCCCAACCAACGATTACATCTGTTGGATAATGAGCTCCAACACAAAAACGTGAAATTCCTATAATAAACGGAAGAACCCATCCAAGCACTCTAAGCCACTTTTTCTTTGAGCAGCGTGTCATTGCCGGATAAGCAGCAACAGAGCAAGCAGAATGTGCACTCGGGAAAGAAAAGCCCTGAGCAACCATATCATAAGCATCTGCTGATGGCTCTGCAGCAATTAATATTTTGATATTCTCATTATCAAAATATGGTCTGCGTCTAAATGTCACATTTTTAATCATTGGACACCACACAAGAACTGTTAATAAATTCAAACAAATTCTTTTGCCCATTTTCTTATCAATGGCAAAATACAAGATGCATACCAATAAAACTAATGGGTATTGCTGGCCAAGCAGCGAGCAAACCTGAGAAATTAAAACTCCAATTTTTCCAAAATGTGCTTGAATCGCAAGTATTAAATTTATTTCCCAATCAAAGTAAAAAGTTGTTCCAAGCATTATTTAAATACCCACTCTCTTTGAATTCTGTATCCTACAAAGAATAAACAAGTATCAATAACGATTTTAATTGCAGTTCTTACTACACCTGTAATTCCGAAAATGAAACAAATAACAGCTACTAACGCTGCGGAAACGCCGGCCTGAGCCAGCATTAATACAAAGTATCTAAGTAAACCGCCCTTCTTAAGATTCTTATTCTTATTAAAAACAAACTTTAGGCTAAAGTAATAGTCAAACAGTGCAGAGAAGAATCTTGCAGTATATGTAGCAATAAATACAGACGCAATAATTGCTAAAAATTCTTCTGAGGTTCTTGCTATTAAGTGAGTGAGCACTGTAAAGATTGCAAGGTCAATTAATGTCGCAAGAAGCGAACCCAAAGTAAAGAGTAAAAACCTTGGGCCGCCCGCTTTAATAAGTGGCTTATAGATTCTTATAGAATCTTCAACTACTCTAAAGTGAGACCCTTCATTACTATCACTTTCATATACTGTATCAATCTTTACCTCGTTAAAAGGCATATCATGATTTTTCATGTAGATAAGAGTATTTGTTTCATATTCAAATCTCTCGCCTTCAACGTCTATAAATTCTTTAAGGTAACGAACAGGAATTGCTCTTAAACCTGTTTGTGTATCCGACATTTTAATTTCGCATAAGAAATTATATGCAAAGATACTAATTTTATTTCCCATCTTGTTACGTCTTGGAACAGATGGGTCGCTAAAATCTCTGCATCCAAAAACGCATTCATTTTTAGCAAGCATTTCGTTTGCCACATTTATGCAATCAGCCGGCATATGTTGCCCGTCGCCATCAGCGGTTAATACGCCAGCAACGTTATCATAGTTTTCAAGAATATACTTAAAACCATATTTTAATGCATGGCCCTTTCCCTTATTTTCTTCATAACCAATACAGGTTACTTCACCAAAGCCGGCGATTTCTTCAAAAGGCCATCTATGGAAACTATTTGAGCCATCATTAACTACAAGAATCTTAGTGAACCCTGCGGCAATCATACCTTCTACAGTTCTAATAAGTTTCTTGTCTGGATTAAGTGATGGAATTAGTAATACTATGTTGTCTATCATTTTTCAAATACGTGCTTATAATAATCTGAATACAAAATACTGTCTGAAACAGCAAATACATTCTTAATCTTTGAGATATATTTTTCTAAATCAACATTATCAGTTGATGCCCCATTTCTGGAAACCACATCGCCGGTATTAATGTTGTAATAAAAATCCTTCGTTACAAAGCTTCTGTCATCAAACATTGCAATATGATTGCAATCAGCAAAAGCATCAAGACCCATTAACAATCTGGAATCATAATCAATGCCAAGCATATTAAGCAGGGTTGGCAAAATATCTAATTCCGAAACAGGCCAATCAACTACCTGCTGAGGTTCATCAAGCATTGAAGCAGTCCACATAAGTAGTGCCCCCTTGTGCTTGTTAAGTTCCATTTCGTTCTTATTTCTTGCCAAGTAGCCAGTAGTAAGTTGTGATAACTGTCCAATGCCAAGCCCATATGGATAATGATCTGGCGCAAGAACAATTAGTGTATTATCAAGCATATCCGCCTTATCAAGCTCGTTAATCATATATTTAATAGCTTTTTCAAGTTCTATGTTTCCGGCAAGATAAGCCTTAACATCATCGTCATATGGCAGCTCTGCCACATCTTCATAATTCTTTGCAGCAATTTCATTTGTTTCAAAGTTGTATGCCATATGTCCACTAAAGGTTAAGAAGTAGGCATAGAAAGGTTTTTTACTCTGTTGATAATTCTCAATTAAATCTGGCACTGCTTGCTGCATCAAATCTATATCAGATGTTGGCCAATACGGGCTATATTTAAGCCCATCATTCATTGTCACTAAGTCAAATCCGAAATTACCATGAGTTAAATCGCGATTATAATACGATGCCAAATAGTTGTGATAAAAAACTGTTCTATAAAATCTCTTCGATAATTCATTGGCCAAAGTAAGTGGCAAATAATTCTTTTGAGATGCTGTGCAACTATTATATTGTCTAAACTGTTCAAAGCCTGCACCATCAGGAACAAACAATGTTGTATCTGGCATCAAGCTTGTTAAAAATGAATACTCTGAATTCGATGTATTATTGTCGTTACAGTTATAGTAATCTGTAAACTGAATACCTTCTTTTGCCAGTTTATACAGTGTAGGGGTTAATTCTTTACTGATTACATATGGCGAAAATGATTCACAAAGTAAAGTGATAACGTTATAGTCTTTATACTTACCCGTCATAAAGTTCTTTTTTGTTGGAACTTTATCTGCCATATAATCGTCAATGCTTTGATATTTTACATCTTGGGTAGATCTTGATAGCTCATCAAAATCTATATCCAAAACGTTATACTCTTTTTTTGAATACTCAGCTGCATCATTTTCTCTTTCCTGCTTAACAATGGTATTTCCCTTGCCAAAGTAAACATCTCTGGTTTCTAAAATAGCAGATGCCATTACGCCAAAATCTTTTTCTGAAAGAGAAAGAACAAAGCTTTCATAAAAAATATCTTTAACGCCATAATTGATATCTGGCATTGCTTTGATGCCAAGGCTACTGCCAACAAAGATTAAAATTGAGGCAATCAAAAGAATAAATGTATGTTTAATCTTATAATCTTTATTAAATGCCTTAAGCTTTAGTAAAACTATAAGCACTATTATCGGAATCAATAGCAATGCAATATAGACTGCAGACTCTTTAATTCCAAGCAAAGTTTCTCTAAAGAAATTTGAAACAGCATCAGCCCCTTGAGAATACTGCGTAATAGAAAGGAAAGTTCCAAAAATATGGTAGTAAACTAAATTTGTTCCATAAAAAATGAAATTAAATGCAGTTACTATTACCGCAAAAATCTTCCCTATAACGCCTTTTAAAAGCGATGCAATAAAAGCTGCGGCTAAAGCAATCACTAAAACAAAAGCAATTAGCCACGGCGTAATATTTAGTTCTGAATAAACGCTGTATCTGAATACTAATTCAGAAAGCAGCAATTCAAAAATGAAAAATACTGAATACGATATCATATAAATCCCCTGTTTCCTTAACCACCAATACCCTATATTTATAAATCCCCTATGTGGTTAAAAGCACATAAAATAACATTATATTATAACATATTTTAGCTTGTCATAAGCAATGAAAAAGGCTCTAAACCTTGCGGTTTAGAGCCTTTAAATATCCTTTTCAGTTATTTTACAGTTACACCTGTAATATGTGGGTTAACCCCTTCATACCAATAAAGGAAACCTTCAAGATCTACAGTATCGCCAACCTTAAGAGCCTTAACGCCTTCATAAGCATCTGTTCCTGCTCCGCAAAGATAGGATTCTACTGTAAACTGATAGCTTTCACCATCTTTTGATACTGTGAAGTAAAGATCGTCTCCATCCTGGCCTGAACCATCCCACTTATATAAAGCTTCAGATTCAACTGTTAAGCCAGTAAATGTTACGAATTTGTTCTGATGATTAATAAGTTCGTCTGTGCCAAGTAAGTCTGTAACATCAAATGCAGGAGCAATGTAGCTACCTTCTTCAAATTCAAATGTGGCATCGATAATTTCAACTTCGCCAGCCCATTCACTCTTGTATCCGGTGACCTTAATCTTTGTACCTGGAACGAGCTTTTCAGCGTCTGCTTCAGAGCAAGCCATGTTATAGAGGAAATATGCTCCATCCTGGTCTTGTGTATAGCAGGTAATCTGATCTTCCCACCATGACTGGTGTGCCTGTACGTAAGTTTCAACGACTACTTCAGAATCAAGTTCTGCAGCAACAAACTCTTCATAGGTCATAACGCCTTCGCTTTTTGCATCGATAGTAGGTTCTTCGCCCTTAGAGTTTGCATCTCCGCATGCTACGAAAGTAAAAATCATAGCCAGCGCCAAGATAATTGCTAATGTTTTTTTCATTTTTTTGTCCTTTCCTTAAAACAAAATAAAAGTAAGTATATAAGGCATATACTTACTTTATTATACTCTATTTCTTGCGGTTTTTAACACAAAAGTACAGAATTATGAAAATCCATACAACTATCAGACCTGTCAGTAAAGCCTTAGATTCTGCCGGAAGCGGCCCTAAGCTATCTTTATCTGTGTTTGATGTATCAGCCTGGTCTAAACGGTATAGCGAATTGATATCGCTATAAAGCTTATCCATATAGGCTTCATCTACTGTCTGCTTTCTTCTAACCGATTTTGTAACATTTTCAATCATTTGGCCAGCAGCATTTCTTAAAGAAGCAGAGCCATTAAATACCGGGGTCACAAATGTATTGTCAGTATTTTCCAATAAAAGCTTGGTTGCGTCTATTTTTATTGAATAATGCTCGTTATTATCGATTCCGGAATCTGCCAAATACTGAAGGTAAGCTTCGGTTTCTTGGGCCTTTGATGTTACAGGAACATAGCCTTCTGTCTTTGCATAAGCTATTTGAACATCATTTGTCAAAAGGAACTGTGCAAAGAGCCAAGATGCTAAAACTTCTCCGCTATCGTTTTTATTAAAAATACAAATTGACGGGCCCTGAGAAATCATGGCCGGGTTTTCAACATCAAATTGCGGGATAACCCTTACAACAGTTTCGAATGGGTCTGCGATATCATCAGAACAAATATCTGAAAGAGGTGCCTCTGTTCCCATCCAGGTTGAACCTGCAGTAGAGTCTATTGCGAAAATACATTCACCGGCATTTAAAAAGTTTGCCGGGTAACTTGAAATCTTAAATGTCGAGAATGATTCCTTTTCAGCGTGATCTCTAACGGTATAAAGAATATCCTTTGTGTCATCGTTAAAGATTTTAATTTCACCTTCTGGCGTCGAATAATCTGCACCCTTTTGCTTAAGCATTTGAATCATCATGTTATCCGTTGACTTATAAATGAACGGGATCATAACATTCTTGCCATTCAGCTTAAATGTGCCGTCTTCATTTTTAGCCATAGCAGCATCAGCTACTTCCCAAATCCAATCCCAAGTTACTTTATCAGGAACCGAATAACCAAGGCGTTCAACATATGTCTTATTAATATACAAGGCTTCTGTCGAGCGCATGAAAGGCAATGCATAATAGCTTCCGTTAATTTCACCTTCTTCAAGGAATTTCAGAATCATTTGCGATTTAGCAGGGCTATCAAATTTTACTTTGTTTCCGCCAAGACCATAATCGGCATTATCCATTAACTCTTCAAGAGGCGCAACAATATTAACACCAGTTAAATATGTCGCTATATGATCAGGATAGCTAATGCAAACATTAGGTGTTGTGTTTGTAGAAATATTAGTAATAACATCATTGTAAATTAATGTGTAATCTGTATAGATACGCATATTTACATGAATGTTTGGATATAACTTTTCAAAATCACTTATAGCCTTGTTGTAAATTTCAACCTGAGTTTTGTTGGTATCATTCTTAGACCAAAATGTAATGTTATATTCTTTGCTTTCGTCAAATTCCTCTGGCATTTCAAAAGCATTTAGACCACGCTGCCCATGGCAAGCTGTTAAGCTAAAGAGCATCGAGGCTGCAAGAAGAAGTGCAAGTATCTTTTTCATCCCTTGGTACCTCCTCTTGAAACGCCAGCCATAATCTTCTTATGGAAAATCAAGAACAGAATAATTAAAGGCAAAGAAATAACTACTACTGCAGCCATCATTGCCGGAATATTTTCACGGCCAAACCCGCTTTCACGAATTGCCTGAATACCGTTTGATACCAAGAAGAAATTGCTATCATCAGTAATAAGTCTAGGCCATACATAAGAGTTCCAGCACTCAATTGCTTTCAAAATAACAACTGTTACAATAGTTGGCTGGCAAATCGGCATCATAACCTTTGTTAAATACCTAAAATCAGATGTTCCATCAATCTTTGCAGCTTTATAAAGTTCATCCGGAATCTGCTCGAAGTTTTCTTTAAGCAAATAGATATAGAATACCGAAGTTACTGATGGGAGAATAAGGCCCATAAATGTATTGCGCATACTCCAATCTGTAATAGTAACGAAATTGGTTATTACTACAAGTTCGTTTGGAATCATCATTAATGACAGGAATAAAGTAAAGAGTAAATTCTTTCCCTTAAAATCCAAACGGCTAAAAGCAAATGCGGCAAGAATTGTTACAATAAGCATAATTGCAGTTGTAGCCACTGTGAATATGAGAGTATTTGTGAAATACTTTGCCAAAGGCACAGCTGTAAATGCATTGATATAATTCTCAAATGTTGGGGCAAGTGTAAAGAACTTTGGAATATATTCTGCATTATACGCACTATAAGATTTAATGGATGATAAAATCATCCAATAAAATGGAAATAGCACGATAATTGCCCATACTATTAACAACAAATATGTGAAAAATTTTAATACTTTATTATTGTTCTTCATGCTTTCTTTCTACTTACCAAAAGGTTAATGCATGTAATGGTTAATACTATTGCAAATAGGATAAGCGCAGCGGCCGATGCATAAGATGGATAACCACCGCTATTACCATAGAGCATGTCATATACATAGCCTACCATGGTGTTCATTCCGGCAGCATTTAAATCTACGCCAAACAATGCTACTGCATCGCTATATGCTTTAAAGGCCCCAATGAAGCCTGTGATAACTAAGTAAAAAATCATTGGTGAAATCATAGGAAGAGTTATCTTTGTAAATATCCTCCATTTTGATGTTCCATCAATTTTTGCTGCGTTGTAATAATCCTGATTTACAGAAGCAAGTGCACTTGTAAGAATTAGCACTTTAAACGGCAGAACAATCCAAATTGTATAGATGCAAAGAACAAGCATCTTTGCCCAATACGGGCCGTCAATAAAATCAACAGAGCTTCCGCCAAAGAAAGTAATAAGTAAATTAATAAGCCCTTCTGAATAAGCAGTCTTTTTAAACAGAACCATAAAAACAATACCTACTGCCAAAGTATTTGTTACATAAGGCAAGAAGTAAACAGTTTGGAAAAGTTCTTTAAATTTAGAAATAGAATTTAAAGCAAGTGATACAAGAAGTGCAAATCCGGTTGAAATAGGCACAGTAATAACAACCAATATGAAAGTGTTTTTAAGAGCCTGAAGAAAATACGGGTCTCTTAAAACATATTGGAAATTATAAATACCAACCCCTGAGAAAGTTTGGGACGCAAAATTGAAGCCTTCTTCAAATGAATAGACCAAAACATCCACAAGAGGATAAATCATGAACACGCCTAAAAAGGCGATAGCTGGAAGCAGGTATAACCACGCTTTATTATTCTTCTTCATATAAACGTTTCTCGTTTTCTTTTGAGAAAATTAATATCTTGTTATCTTTTAAATCGAAGCAAATGTCTTTCTTATTAGCCGAACCTGCATAATCGTTATGAATAATAGCTCTGCAATAACCGTCATGATTTGGGTTTGTAAAGACAACATTCACATCGCGGCCCATTACTTCTACGCCTTTTAATCTGCAATGGAAAGTTCCGGCATCATTAATAAGGAAACCTTCAGGCCTAATACCAACGTATACCTTTTGCTCTGAAATACCTTTTATATCTTTTATGCAATCTTCTCCGATATAAAGCTTTCCGTTTTTAACCTCTCCATCAAAAACATTAATTGCCGGAGTACCAAGAAACTTTGCAACGAAAAGATTAATTGGATTATCATAAATTTCTTGAGGTTTTCCAACTTGATGAATAACACCATCTTTCATTACAACCATTACATCGGTAATGCTCATTGCTTCTTCTTGGTCGTGAGTAACAAAGATTGTTGTAATGCCTGTTTTTACCTGAATTCGTTTTATTTCTTCTCTTGTTTGAAGACGAAGTCTTGCATCAAGATTGGAGAGTGGTTCATCTAAAAGAAGAACTCTTGGCATCTTAACAAGTGATCTTGCTATAGCAACTCTCTGCTGCTGACCACCAGAAAGTTCACTTGGTTTTCTTTCCATATATTCTTCTATTTGAACAAGCTTTGCAACCTCTTCTGCCTTAGCATTCATTTCTTCTTTGCTAAGCTTGGCATCACCTTTTAAATTCTGAAGAGGGAAAATGATATTTTGTCTTACAGTAAGATGTGGATACAAAGCATAGTTTTGAAATACCATACCTACTCCGCGTTTTTCAGGCGGAATATTTGTTACATCTTCTTGATCAAAATAAATTTTTCCTTCGGTGGCATCTTCGAGACCACAAATCATGTTTAGCATTGTACTCTTTCCACAGCCCGATGGCCCAAGAAGACCAACCAGCTTTCCATCTGGCAATTCAAGATTTACATCGCTAACTGCTGTAACGAAGCCACCCTGCTTTTTATTTCTGTTTGGAAATCTTTTTGTTAAGTGTTCTAAAACTACTTTCATATTCTATTCCTCTTTAAGAACAAAATAACTTAATGCTGCATATGCATAAAGTGGAATATGGTGCCCTTTTGGGTCTCTTCCACGCTTTAATATATTTTTCGCATCTTTTTTGGTTACCAGCAAGAAGTCACCAAATAATTCTGTAGCTTCTGCATATTCATGGCTTAATTGTGATAAATCGTCTAGTTCAATTTCTGCCACAACCAGTGCGTTACATTCATCGGTAAACCCCGGTGTGCTAAAGAGCAAATCATTTAAAACATAAATCTTATCTGTATCCTTAACATCTAACCCGGTTTCTTCTTTTATTTCCCTAATGGTTGCTGTGATAAGTGGATTACCACCTTCGCAATCTGCCGCGTCTATTATTCCGGCAGGTGGGCATAATACATACTGTCCAATTGGGAATCTATATTCATATTGAAGAAGAAGACAATCTTCTTCGCCCTTCTGTTTTATTATAATAAAACAAGTGACTGCATCTGGAAGCATATGATCTTGTTCTTCTATGCTTTTTGTCGCAGTCAAATTATCAACATTACGCCTTGTGGCAATATAATAATGTGCCCCTTCAGCATATTGTAAATCATAAGTATTTAAGAATTTTGTCTCAGAAAGTGCCTTGGCACATTCTTTGGTAATTATTGGCTTTTCCATGATATAAATATTATAACATATAAATAGCCCCGACTTTTTAAGTCGAGGCTATTTTTTAGATGAAACTATTTATCCATGTCTACGTTTTTCATTCCTTCTACTGCTCCGGATAAAGTATCAGAAGATAATGTATCGTCTTTTGCACCTGTAATCTTTCTTGTAATAATACCTACGATTAAAGCAGCTGCAAGAGATGTGAGTGAGATTAAAGAACCACCTGTTGCTGAGTTATGGCCAAAGTTCAATGCTAAACCGCCAATACCGCAAACAAGAATTGCACTTACTACATAGAGGTTTCTGTTATCGCCGAGGTCAACTCTTGAGAGAAGCTGGAGACCTGATACAGCAATAAGACCATAAAGTGCTACGCAAGCGCCACCCATTACACACTTAGGAATTGAGTTGATAAGAGCAACGAATGGTGTGAAGAATGAAAGAATCATGCAACCAAATGCTGCTGTCTTAATTGTATGTGAGGAAGCGTTTCCTGTAATAGCAACGCAACCGATTGATTCGCCGTATGTTGTGTTAGCGCATGAACCAAAGATTGTACCAACGAGTGATCCAATACCATCGCCAAGGAGTGTCTTATCAAGACCTGGGTCTGTAATAAGGTCTTTACCAATAATGTTGCTAAGGTTCTTGTGATCACCAACATGCTGTGCAAGTTCTACAACTGCAATTGGCGCATAGATAAGAGCAATGTTTGCAAGTGCTGTTGCTGTAATTGGTTCATACTGGCCCTGAGTCTTTACAGCCTGAATGATATAAAGCTTAGGAATATCTACGATTGATTTAAATGTAAATGGTGAAAATGCAGCCTTGAATGAATCGAAGCTTAAAATCTGAAGTACAGGAATATTTGCAGCATTTCCGATAAGTGTAAGAACTAAAGCAATAATGTAACCTGCTCCAATACCATAAATGAATGGGAACAGCTTCATATTCTTGCTACCCTTTACTGTTGAATAAACAATAGCAAAGAATGTGATAAGACCAACAAGAATTGTTACTAAGCTGTAAGTTTCTCCACCATTTGTCTGCATCCAGCTTGTTGCTGTGCCGGAAAGTGAAAGCCCGATGAGTGTTACAATTGGGCCTGCAATTACTGCTGGCATAAGCTTGTTAACCCAAGCTGAACCAGAAGCCTTAATTACAATTGCGAAGATTACATATACAAGTGCTGCAAAGCCAACACCGATGATTACGCCCCAGTAACCATAGCCATAGCCAATGGATGCTGCGTATGCACCAAGGAATGTGAATGTACTTCCAAGGAATACTGGGCTGCTGAATTTTGTGAATAATAAGTAAACAAGTGTACCAAGACCAGCACCAAATAATGCTGCAGCTGGGTCTGATGGAAGACCATTACTTGTCATGATGATTGGAACAAGCAGTGTAGCTGCCATGATAGCAATCATCTGTTGGAAAGCGAAGAGTAAGTTTTCCTTTCCCTTTGGTTTTTCGTGAACATCATAAATAAGTTTCATTTCTCTTTTCTCCTTTAAAATAGAAATTGTTATAATTGCTCACAAAACACATAAAAATACCTTGCCACATAATATGACAAGGTATTAATCTTCATCAAAAGAATAGTACATAACCACCTTGCCAATCTCTCTGTATTGGATTAAAGATTTAATGTATTTTGCTACAAAATATAGTATCACTTATAGGCGTTTCAGTCAATAAGCATCTATATATTGCTATTTTTTGACAATTACTATTATTTTTGTGGTTTATAACTGCATGTTCCGCATACACGATCGCCTGCGTCTCCGGCAGCAGTTAAAATATAGCCTTTTTCATTAAGAGGCTGGTCGGAATATCTTGCTACATAAACTTGAACATCTGGATGATTCTTATAAATAAGCTCCAACCCCTGTTTTGCCCCGAAAATGCACATAAATTTAATTCTCTTGCATCCAGCATCCTTAATAGACTGAATTGCAGCATTTGCACTTACACCGGTAGCTAAAGCTGGGTCTACAATAATAACCTGTCCGTCAGCCACATCTACAGGCAATTTGAAATAATAAGGGACAGGTTGCAGAGTTTCCTCGTCTCTAAACATTCCAACGTGGCCAATTCTGCATGTTGGAAGTAGGCTGCGAAGCCCATCAACCATACCAAGGCCAGCTCTTAAAATAGGAACGATTGTGAAATCTTCGGCTACAACAGGAGTTGTAATCTTCTGAAGAGGAGCCTGAACTTCTACGTCTTTAAGTGTCAAATCTTTTAAAGCTTCATAACCCATCAGCATAGCCAATTCATTTACTAATTCGCAGAATTCCTTTGAACCTGTGTTTACATTGCAAAGATGGCTTACCTTGTGTTGAATAAGCGGATGATCAAATATTGTTACATTTTTTAAGAAATCTTCCATGTCATTACCTCAATCTTTCTATAAGATTAGTATACTTGTAAAAAATGCTAAAGGCAATTACAATATAAGTATGAAGAAAAAAGTACAATTAATGGATGAGCTGGCTGTAAAACGCGCCCTCACAAGACTGTCCTTTGAGATAGTTGAAAAAAGTCAAAATATAGAAAATGTAATTCTTGTTGGTATCAAAACAAGAGGTATTCCTATGGCAAAAATTCTGGCAGATAATATTCATAAGAATATTGGTTATAAACCAGAGCTTTGCGAATTAGACATCACCTTTTATAGAGACGACCTAACAAAGATGAGCGATTTGCCAGAAGTAAATAGCTGCAACTTCGGAATAGATATTAATGGCAAAGAAATTATCATTGTAGATGATGTTCTATATACAGGAAGAACCGCACGAGCTGCAATCGAAGCAATTTTCTCTCAAGGAAGACCAAGCAAAATTGGCCTTGCAGTTTTAATTGATCGCGGTCACAGAGAATTACCGATTAGACCAGATTATGTTGGTAAAAATGTTCCAACATCACAAAAAGAATTAATCAAGGTGAATTTCTCAGAAATTGATGGCACAACAAATGTAGAATTATTTGATAAGGAAGATTAATATGGCAAATATTTTGGTTAGTGGCTGCTTAGTAGGTTGCACCTGCAGATATGACGCAGCTCTTAAAACTTCAGAAAAAGTTCTTGAGCTTGCAAAAGATAACACTCTCATTCCGGTTTGCCCTGAACAATTAGGCGGGCTGCCAACCCCGAGACATCCATCAGAAAGAGTCGCTGATAAAGTGTTAAGAGATGATGGTATAGATGTTACTAAAGAATATACTCTCGGGGCTAACACAGTAGTTAATCTCGCCAAGCTTTGCAAAGTTGATTATTGCATTATGAAATCGGGAAGCCCTGCTTGCGGATGCGGAAAGATTTACGATGGCACCTTCACAGGAAATAAAATTCCTGGCGACGGAATTGCAAGTGAATATCTAAAAAAAGCAGGCTTTAAAGTTTTAACTGAAGAAGATTTGTAAAATAAAAGATTGCTTCGGGCTTTCAGCCCTCGCAATGACAACTGTTCAAATGTCATTGCGAGCGCAGCGAAGCAATCTATTTTTTATTATTCTAAAGTCATCATATCAAGTAGGTACCAAGCCCCGTTTACATTGCCAAAGAACATTCTATTTCTAAATTCATCTGTTCGTTTTCCGGCGCCTCTGGCAAGATTCATGTTCTTATCAAATGACACATCACATGAGAATAAATTATCATTGTACTTAATATGATTTGTTACACTTTCGTTAGTCCAAGAAGTAATTGTATGCCCGCTAACAAAGGTAATGTCAACGTTATGTGCCCATTTGTTTGCCATATCGTAAAGGTTTGTTCCCTTTAATATTCTGCACTGCGCAATAACAGTATTAAGACCATGGCTTGGGCCTTCTACATCGTCGGTCATAAACTTCGACCAAGTTTTACCGATTTCTAATGGATTGCAAACGCTATCACATAATTCTTTAGCCTCTATACTTGGTGAAAATTCTGGGAGAACTGAATAGCTTCCATCGGTTTGCTTTTCAAAGCCGAGAACATCTTCACCACCTCTTGAAGCAGTAACATATGGCTCGTACTCGACATCATTTAATTCATAAACCTTAGCTTGCGGAGCCTTAGCAAATGGATAAATATATTCAAATTCTGCAAGCTCTGCCAAGCCACTTGATTCAATATTAGCCTCTTCATTATCAATCATAAGAGTGTAATTTTCAGGAAGCTTAATTGTATAATCAAGCTTGCCATCTTCGCCAAGCTTAATACTATCTTCGAAATAGCCATTTCTCAAAATACAGTAATCAATTTTCCAATCAGACAAAGTCATAATGCCAAGCTTGGTTGTGTTTCCCTGCTCGCTAATACCAATTGTCATAAATGGTTTTCCATCAGCTGTTACATCATATACAGGGGAAATTGAATCGTACGAACCCTTAGCAGCGATTGATTTTAATTCTGCATTTTTAATTGTATCGTAGAAATCAGCTTTTCTGGTTTCAGCATTGCCAAAACGTTTATCGCTAAAATTATGTTCTTCTAAATATTTTCCAAGTTCTGAATTTTCTGATGCATCTTTAGCAAGCCATACTACATAATTTTCAGGGCTGTTATTTTCATATTGAGTCATGATGCCGCGAACATAAATAAATATGCCAACAAATGCTAAAGCGATAACAAGAAGATAAACAAGATACACCTTCCAGAATAATGGCTTTTTAACTGTGTGTCTTTCCATTCTGGTCATTACTTGTCACCTCCCATTACTACGAAGGCTGTCGGAAGTCTCCAAGATGCATTTGCATAGTAAAGAGTAACACTTGTCATTAAGTATTGATCTTTGTAGTACATGCAAGATGAACTTCCTCCATCGAGGTTAGCAGCATTAACCGCACCATATTGCATCATAACGTTAATTAAATCAGAAGCTGTAGCCCCTAAATGCCCTGCAGAGCCTCTGCCATCAGTTACAAGAAGAAGAATTGCCCCATCTGCTCTTTGCCCGATTGCTGTTCTTGGGTTTGCGCCAGAACCAGCACCTTTAAGTTCACGAGCTTCACCGTTAATTACGAGCGGAACAAAGTGATTATTTGAATCTGATGCTTCATCTTGGAATGCAACTGCATCACGAATACCTTCTGTCTTAACATAGTCCTCGAGCTGCTGTTTTGTCCAACCATCAACGCTTTCAATTCTTAAAATATTATTATTATCTAAACCAATAAGATAAAGCCCTTTCCAGCCAGAAGGATCATTGCACTGAATCTCGCCATTAACTACGCAAACACCGTAAGGTTTTCCACCCTTATTTGCATCAGCTTGATATAATCCTCCATTAACACCTGCAATGGCACCTGCTTCGTTGCAAATCTTATCGAGTTCTTTTCCATATTCTGTCCATGGATAAGTGCTGCCAACTCGAACCTTCGATGGGTCTTTTACTACCATCATGGTTGCATGGAAGCCTCTTCCATTAACCTCAGAAATTTCGATTCCGTTTTCATCAAAATTACCTTCTACTTCTGATTCGGTATCAATAAGGCCGGAATCAATATCTGCATCCATTTCTCCCATAGATGTTGAATTAACGATTTCTTGGATTTCTTCATCACTTAAGAACACCGACGCCATAAATTTAAAATTACCAGATTCAAGTACTGTAGTAACAAAAGTTGTACGTGCTGCTGGTGATGGGCCCTTAATAATTACTGCTACAATAAGGAGTAGTGCTAAAACAACTGCAAGTATTGTGGTAAATATTACAAGTAATGTTCTACCAATGAATTTTCCTATTTTCTTTTTCGGTTTTGATCTTCTTAAATTTTCCATAAGAAGAGTATACCACGATGAGAAAACAATGAAAACAAGTGAAATTGGGTGTGGCGGTGTCAAGTTTTTGTGGAGTTTTTGGTTGCTCCTTCTATTCTGCTTTAAA
>JAUNQK010000036.1 GCA_030536235.1 Bacillota bacterium | reverse complement strand
GGACAGTCTTCAAAGGCTACACCAGTTGGTGCTATTGCTAAATTCGCTGCTTCTGGTAAGAGAATTAAGAAGAAGGATCTTGGTATGATCGCTGCTACATATGGTTATGTATATGTTGCACAGTGCGCTATGGGTGCTGATAAGAACCAGTTCTTAAAGGCTGTTAAAGAAGCTGAAGCTTATGATGGCCCATCACTCATCATCTGCTACGCTCCATGTATCAACCACGGTATTAAGCAGGGTATGTCAGAAACTCAGACAAATGAAAAGAAAGCAGTTGCTTGCGGTTACTGGCACCTCTTCAGATTCAACCCACTTCTTAAGGAAGCTGGCCAGAATCCATTCACACTTGATAGCAAGGAACCAACAGCTTCCTTCAGAGAATTCATTATGGATCAGGTTCGTTACAGCAGCTTGGTTAAGGAATTCCCAGCAGAAGCTGAAGGACTCTTCGTTCAGGCAGAAGCTAATGCTAAGGATAGACTTGAAGGCTACAAGAGAATGGCAGCTCAGGTTTATGGCGAAGCAAAGAAAGACTAATTCTCCAATCTCAACAAGAATTATAATAAAGGACTCCTGTTTTTCAGGAGTCCTTTTTATAGTTGTGCTATATTTATCTTAAACAAGCTTTATCCACTTTACGGTTTAGCTTGGGCTCAGACATGTGCCGAACTTATTTTTGTAATTTTGCCAAACCTCTTGCAAATTTTGAACGATTTTCAGGGATAAGGCTATATTCTTTAACAAATTCTTCGCCTAATTGTTTTAAATCGTCTACATTGCCTACAAGAAGCTCGAGCTCGAGCTCTAAGATTGGCTCATTTCCATTATCTGTAATAATATCACCGTAATCGATAGCCAATTCTACTAAGCTTGCGCCATAGTTAAGACGAACTTTTCGTCTTAAAAATCTCATTTCGAGCAGATTTATAAGGGCCTTATCACCGACAAACTCTAAAAGTGTGTGGCCATCTTCGCTGTCTTTAAACATTTTTGCAGATGGGGCAATGAAGCTTTCATCATTTACCGGAATGTTAATTTCATTGCGTTCGTGGAAGCCATTTGTGCTGCAGCCACCCCACTTAAGAGTAGCAAATTTGTGGTCGCCTTCGCCTCTAACACGAACTGTCATATTATTTTGTGCTAAAACCATGTCTTCTGTATCGAAGTAGACAGCCTTCATAACAAGGCTTTCTCTTGTGGTTTCGTCACCATATTTTGTAACTAAGCTATTTTCCCAAATTTTGTCAGAAAGCTCTTTGGAAGCAATAGCATATTTCATTTCTTGTTCCATATTTCCTCCGTGCCATTAAGCACGCAAAAAATAATAGCATTATACCATAGTTTTTGCAAGTAAAATATGATATAATTACTAACTGTTCCCATATGGGAAAATGAAAATTAGGAGGAAAATTATGACATCCGCATTAATTAGCAAAGACAATGGCGAAGCAAAGTTCTCAATGACTTTTACAGCAGAAGAATTTGATGCCGCAACCGATGCTGCTTATAAGGCAACAAGAGGCAAATATTCAGTTGATGGCTTCAGAAAGGGCAAAGCTCCACGTAGCATGATCGAAAAGTGGTATGGTGAAGGCGTATTCTTTAACGATGCAATCGACACACTTCTTAATACTAATTACCCAAAGGTATTAGACGAGCTTAACATTGAGCCTATTTCTCGCCCAGACATTAAGTTCGGCGAAGAAATGATTGAAAAGCACAAGGGCTTTACAGTAGAAGTTACAGTAGCTGTAGTTCCAGACGTAGAAGTAAAAGAGTACAAGGGCCTCGAAGTAGAAAGAACTATTCATGTTGTAACTGAAGAAGATGTTAACAGAGAGCTTGAATTCTCACAGAAGAAGAACGGCCGTCTTGTTAAGACAGAAAACCCTGCTGAAAACGGAGATACAGTAATTCTTGATTACGCAGGTTTCTGCGGCGAAGAACAGTTCGATGGTGGCACAGCAGAAAACCAAAGCTTAAAGCTTGGTTCTAACACATTTATTCCTGGCTTCGAAGATCAACTCGTTGGTTGCAAGGCTGGGGATGACAAAGATGTTAATGTTACATTCCCTAAAGAATATCATGCAGATAATCTTGCCGGAAAAGATGCAACATTTAAATGCCACATTCACGAAGTTAAGCATGAAGAACTTCCAGAACTTGATGACGAATTTGCTAAGGATGTCAGTGAATTTGATACATTAGAAGAATATAAAGCAGACCTCAAGAAAAAGCTCGAGGAAAGCGCAAAGCAAGCTGCAGAATATACTGCAAAGAATGCAGTTGTTAACAAACTTGTAGAATTAAATCCATTTACAATTCCACAGGTTATGATCGATGATGAAGCAGAAAATATGCTTCAGGAATTCGCTCAGCAGATGTCATATCAAAATATTTCACTTAAGGACTATTGCACATATCTCGGTAAGAAAGAAGACGAACTCGTTAACGAATTTAAGCCACAAGCAGAATCAAGACTTAAAGCAAGACTTGCAGTTGATGCAGTTGCAAAGGCTGAAGGCTTCACAGTAAGCGAAGAAGAACTTAATACTGAATATGAAGACATGGCTAAACAGTATAATCTTGAAGTTGAAAAGCTCAAGACTATGATGGTTGGCGAAGGCAACGAAAAGTTTATCAAGCAAGATATTCTTAATCGTAAAGCAATTGATTTCTTATACGAGAACGCAAAATTGACAGATGTTCCAGAAGAGCCTGCCAAAATAGAAGAAGTAAAATAATTAATTGATTATTTGGGCGGGATTATAATCCCGCCTATTTTGCTTATTGAAAGGGAGTAGATTATGAGTTTAATTCCAATGGTCGTAGATCAAACTGATAGAGGGGAAAGATCTTACGATATATATTCGAGATTATTAAAAGATAGAGTTGTATTTTTAGCAGATGAAATTACTGATGATACAGCTAATCTTGTAGTTGCACAGCTTTTATATCTTGAATCAGAAGATCCTGATGCAGACATTTCATTATATATTAATAGTCCTGGCGGCAGCATTTCTGCAGGCATGGCAATTTTTGATACAATGAATTACATTAAGCCTGATGTGTCAACAATTTGCGTTGGTATGGCTGCATCTATGGGAGCTTTTCTTCTTGCTGCCGGAACAAAGGGCAAACGTTTCGTGCTTCCTAATTCAGAAGTCATGATTCATCAGCCTCTCGGGGGAACATCTGGCCAAGCTGAAGATATTAAAATTCAGGCAGAACATATTTTGAAAATTCGCGAAAAGATGAATAAAATCTTAGCTGAAAATACTGGCAAAGATATTGAAACAATCGCTAAAGATACAGATAGAGACAATTTCTTAACAGCAGAAGAAGCTGTAAGTTATGGTCTTGCAGATAAAGTAGTAGAAAAGAGATAGCATGGCAGACGAAACAAAAGAATTAGTTTGTTCATTTTGTAATAGACCGCAGAGCATGGTTAGAAGACTTCTTATTGGTGACGGAGTTTGCATTTGTGATGAATGCGTAACCGAATTTTGTCATATTATTGATGACGAAGAGGCCTTGACAGCAATCAAAGAAGAAAAAACTTTAGACCTTGTTACTGATATTCCGACTCCGGCAGAAATTGCAGCAACATTATCTGACTACGTAATAGATCAAGATAAAGCAAAAAAGATTTTAGCCGTTGCAGTTTATAATCATTACAAGAGAATAAACAATTTAAAGGATAACGATGTTGAAATTCAAAAGAGCAATATTTTAATGCTTGGCCCTACAGGCTCGGGCAAAACTTTGCTTGCGCAGACATTAGCTAAACTTTTAGATGTTCCATTTGCAATTGCAGATGCAACTGCTTTAACAGAAGCAGGCTATGTTGGTGAAGATGTAGAAAATATTTTACTTAAGCTTATTCAAGCTGCAGATTGGGACATTGAAAGAGCGCAGCGCGGCATTATATATATTGATGAAATTGATAAGCTTGCAAGAAAATCTGATAACCCTTCTATCACTCGTGATGTTTCTGGTGAAGGTGTTCAGCAGGCTTTACTTAAAATTATTGAAGGCACAGTTGCTAATGTTCCGCCACAGGGTGGGCGTAAGCATCCGGCACAAGAATTTATTCCATTTGATACAACCAATGTATTATTTATTTGTGGCGGAGCCTTTGATGGAATGGAAAAAATAATTCAATCAAGAATTGGCAAGAAGATGATGGGCTTTAATTCTGACATTATTTCAAGCAAGGACAAAGACACTCACATCTTAGATAAGATTCAACAAGAAGATTTGTTAAAGTATGGTCTTATTCCGGAATTTGTAGGCCGAGTTCCTGTAGTTGCAGTGCTCGAAGAATTATCTGTTGATGCACTTGTTAGAATTATTAAAGAACCAAAGAATGCAATTCTTAAGCAATATCAGAAATTATTTGAGATTGACGGCGTTGAATTAGAAGTTGACCCTGCAGCAATAAGAAAAGTTGCAGAGAAGGCGATGGCCAAAAAAACCGGTGCAAGAGGAATTCGCAGTATATTTGAACAAGTAATGACAGATATTATGTTTGATATTCCATCGCACAAAGATATTACTAAAGTTGTTATTACCGAGGAGATGGTGTCATGATAGAAAAAATGCCAATGATCCCACTTAGGGGTCTAGTAGTTTTTCCGAATATGGTAATCCACTTTGATGTGGGCAGAGAAAAATCAATTCTTGCTCTTGAAAAGGCTATGATGCTCGATCAGAGAATTTTTCTTGTGTCACAAAAAGACCCGGAAACAGCTCTTCCAACAGCAGAAGATGTTTTTGACGTTGGTACAATTGTAAAAGTTAAGCAGATGCTTAAGATGCCGGGCGGTACTGTAAGAGTACTTGTTGACGGTGTATCAAGAGCAAATATTATCGAAATCTGCCAAGAGAATCCATTTTTCGCTGCAGATATCACTGAATATGAAGACCCTGAAGTAAATATTAATAAGCCTGATATCGCTGCACTTATGCGTACAGCATTGGCTTTGTTTGAAGAATATATTAACGGGCATCAGTCTAATAGAAAAAACGATATCTTAAGTGGAATGAACCAAATTATCGAGCCTGGCAGAATGGCTGATATTATGGCTGCTAACATGGATCTTAAGATTGATGAAACTCAAAGTGTTCTTGCAAATGCCGACCCTGTCGAAAGACTTCGCGTTATTGTAAGTTTCCTTTCTCGTGAAAACGAAATTTGCAAACTCGAAGATACTATTTCTAACAAGGTTAAAAATCAAATGGATAAGAGTCAGCGCGACTACTATCTTAGAGAGCAGATGCGTGCAATTCGTGAAGAGCTTGGCGATGGTGAAAATCTTGATGCCGAAGTTGAAGTTTTAAGAGCAAAGCTTCACGAATTAAATCTTAGTGAAAAGATTACTAAGAAGATTGATAAAGAACTTGATAAGCTTGCTGCTATGCCATCTAATTCAGCAGATGCAAGCGTAAGCCGTACATATATTGAATGGGTTTTAGATCTTCCATGGAATGCTTCTGTAGAAGATGAAATTGATTTGATCCATGCAAATGAAATTTTAGAAGAAGACCATTATGGTCTTGATAAAGTTAAGGAAAGAATTCTTGAATACTTAGCTGTTCAAGCTTTAGCTAAATCTGAAAAAGGCCCAATCCTTTGTTTGGTTGGCCCTCCGGGAGTTGGAAAAACTTCAATTGCAAAATCTATCGCAAGAAGTGTGGGCCGCAAATTTGTCCATATGTCACTTGGCGGAGTTCGCGATGAAGCAGAAATTCGTGGCCATAGAAGAACTTATATCGGTGCAATTCCTGGCAGAGTAATGACAGAAATTAAAGAATGTGAAAGCAAGAATCCGGTATTCTTATTTGATGAAGTCGATAAGATTGGTACAGATTTTAGGGGAGACCCTGCTTCCGCACTTCTTGAAGTGTTAGACCCAGAACAAAATAAAGAATTTGTAGACCATTATCTTGAAGTTCCATTTGATCTTTCAAATGTAATGTTTATTTGTACAGCAAATACTACAGATACAATTCCAAGACCGCTTCTTGATAGAATGGAAGTTCTTGAAATTTCTGGTTATACTGCAGAAGAAAAACTTAATATTGCAAAAAAATATTTAGTTCCAAAGCAGATAAAGGCAAATGGATTAAGCACAAAATATATTTCATTTAATATTAGTGCAATTAAATCTCTTATCAATGATTACACAAGAGAATCCGGCGTAAGAGGTCTTGAAAAAGAAATCGCAAATGTCTGCAGAAAAGTTGCCAGAAAAATTGTTGAAGGCGAAAAGACAAAGCATTCGATTAATGCAAATAATATCGAAGAATATTTAGGAAAGAAACGTTATCATTATGATAAGCTTCTTGGGAAAAATGAGGTTGGCGTTGCAACCGGTTTAGCATGGACTGTTGTTGGCGGAGAAACTTTATTTATAGAAACTGCAGTTCTTCCAGGTGCAGGCAAGCTTCAGCTTACAGGCCAACTTGGTGATGTAATGCAAGAAAGTGCCAAGGCTGCTATTAGTTATTTAAGAGCACATTCAGAAGAACTTGGTATTGAAGAAGATTTTTATAAGACAAAAGATATTCATGTACATATTCCAGAAGGGGCTGTTCCAAAGGATGGGCCTTCAGCCGGAATCACAATGTGCATGTCAGTTCTTTCTGCGTTAACTGGGCGCAGGCTTAGAAAAGAAGTTGCTATGACAGGTGAAATTACCTTAAGAGGTAAAGTGCTCGCTGTTGGCGGAATTAAAGAAAAAGTTTTAGCTGCTCATAGAATGGGAATTAAAAAGGTATTGCTTCCTGAAGAATGCAGCAAAGATTTAGAGGAACTTCCAGAAAGCGTAAGAAACGATTTAAAATTTGTTTTAATTAGCGAAGTATCTGATGCAATAAGAGAGGCATTAATATGACAATTAAGAAAGCCACATTTATAACCTCTGCTGCTAAGGCGGGGCAATACCCACCTGCAGATATGAAAGAAATAGCTTTTGCCGGAAGATCAAATGTTGGAAAGTCTTCGCTTATCAATTTGCTTACAAATCGCAGAGGCTTGGCAAAAGTATCACAGAATCCGGGAAAAACAAGAACCATTAATTTTTTCTTAATTGATGAATCTTGGCGACTTGTCGATTTGCCTGGATATGGATATGCACAAGTTTCAAAATCTGAATCAGCAACTTGGGGAAAGATGATGGAAGATTATTTAGAGAATCGCCAGACTCTTAAGATAGTTGTTCAACTTGTCGATTGTAGACATGCCCCAACTGCGCAGGATAAACAAATGTATGATTATCTTCGTTACTATGGTTTATCTGGTTTAGTTGTTGCAACTAAAGCTGATAAATTATCAAAGAACGAACTTAATAAAAACTTGGCTATGATTCGCAAGGAATTAGAATTAGACCAAGATGAAAAACTTATTCCTGTGTCTGCTTTAAATAAAACAGGCCTTGATAATTTACTTTCAGAATTAGGGAGAATCTTAAATGGTTAATGAAGTACTTATTAGCGAAGATAAAATTGCTGCAAGAGTAAAAGAAATTGGCGCACAAATCACAGAAGACTTTAAAGGTGAGGAGATTGTCCTTATTGGTATTCTGAAGGGTTCAGTTCCATTCATGGCAGATTTAATGCGTAGAATTGATCTTGATACTACTATTGAGTTTATGCAGGTTTCCAGCTACTTCGGCGGAACAAAATCTAGCGGTGTAGTAAAGATTATCAAAGATATTGACATCGATCTTAGAGATAAGAATGTTATTATTGTTGAAGATATTGTCGATTCCGGCAATACTTTAGCTTATCTTAAGAACTATTTTAATAATAGAGGTTGCAAAACCCTTAAGATTGCAACTTTCCTTGATAAGCCATCAAGAAGAAAGGTTGAACTTGTACCAGATTATGTAGGATTTACTGTGGATGATTTATTTATTGTTGGTTATGGTTTAGATCTTGACCAAAAATATAGACAGCTTCCGTACATTTCTTGGGTAAAAGAAGTATAATATTAATGTTTGAAGATATTTAAATGAGAGTTTATTTTTAAGGAGGATTTCTCATGGGCTATACAGTACCAGTTGGCGTTTCCAACAAACATTTACATCTTTCTAAGCAAGATTTAGAAGCACTCTTTGGAGCAGGTTATGAACTTACATTCAAGAAGGCTCTTGTTCAGCCTGGTCAGTTCGCTGCAGAAGAACAGGTTGAAGTAGTAGGTCCTAAGGGAAGTGCAAAGTTAAGAGTTCTTGGGCCAATCCGTCCAGAAACACAGGTTGAACTTTCTATGACAGACGCTAGAACATTAGGCTTCAAGGCTCCTGTAAGAGAATCTGGTAAGCTTGATGGAACACCTGGTTGCAAGCTTGTTGGCCCTAAGGGCGAAGTTGAAATCGCACAGGGCGTTATGGTTGCTTTAAGACACATCCATCTTTCAGACGAACAGGCTAAAGAAGCTGGCGTAGAAGATAAGCAGTTCGTAAGCGTTAAGATTAATGGCGAAAGAGGCCTTGTATTCGATAACGTTCTTATCAGAGCAGGCGAAAAGCATTTCAGAGAATTACATCTTGATACTGATGAAGCTAATGCAGCCGGAATCGGTAATGATGCAGAAGTTGAAATTATTAAATAATGAAAGAATTAAACCAATATATAGATCACACACTGCTTAAGGCTAACGCTACAGAAGCTGATATTAAAAAGCTCTGCAGTGAAGCTAAGGAATATAATTTTTATGCAGTTTGTGTAAACTCAAGATTCGTACCACTGTGCAAGCAAGAACTTAGTGACAGCGATGTTAAAATTGCATCTGTAATAGGTTTTCCTTTAGGGGCAATGGCAACTGAAGTGAAAGCTTTTGAAACAGAGTATGCAGCAAAAAACGGTGCAAATGAAATTGATATGGTTTTGGAAGTTGGCATGATGAAATCTGGCGATACCAAAGCTGTCTTTGATGACATTAAAGCTGTAGCTCTTGCTGCTGCAAAGTATAACGCTATCGTTAAAGTTATTCTTGAAACAGGCGAACTTAGTGATGAAGAAATTGTAACCGCTTGTAAGCTTTCAGAAGAAGCTGGCGCAAAGTTTGTAAAGACTTCAACAGGCTTTGGGGTAGGCGGCGCAACAGTTCATCATGTTGAGTTAATGCGAAAATCAGTGTCAGATGCAATGATGGTTAAGGCTTCTGGCGGAATCAGAGATAAGCAAACAGCACTTGATATGATCGAGGCTGGCGCTGATAGAATCGGAGCTTCTGCTGGTATAGCCATTTGCTCAAAACGCTAGATTTAGCGGTGCTTTTTGACACTTTTTGTAAATAAAAAAGAAAATAAAAAAAGTTTGAAAAAGTTCAAAAAAATTGTTGACAATCCCCTTTGGGATGTCTATAATAATGACTGTTCCGCGTCAAAGCGGACATGAACCTTGAAAACATCATAGTGAAGAAATTGAGTCATAGAGAAAATTAAGTTTTTCTCAGACAAAATTGAACAAGAAGCAATCTGCAAAATTGGTAAGATTGATTCTCTGTACAATTCCTAAAAACAATAATTTCGAAGAAATTAAAAAAGCGAACGCAAGTCGTTCAAAGTGAG
>JAUNQK010000099.1 GCA_030536235.1 Bacillota bacterium | reverse complement strand
TGAACAATGAGATGATGGCTTACATGGACGAAATCGAAAAGTCCTTAAAGCTTCCACAAAGAGGTGAAGTTGTAACAGGTAGCGTTGTTCTTGTTAAAGACGAGTACGTTGTCGTAAATCTTGGATGCAAGAAAGATGGTATGCTTCCAGCAAATGAAGTAGGCCTTGAAGAAGGCCAAACACTTTGCGATGCTTTTAAGGAAGGCGACGAAGTACAAGCAAAAGTTATTAAGACAGATGATGGCGATGGCAACATTCTTCTTTCAAAGAAGAAACTTCAGTCTGGTGAAAACTGGGATGAAATTAGCGCAGCAGTTGATAGCAGAGAAGTTATTAATGTTAATGTTGTTAGAGAAGTTAAGGGTGGTGTAATCGCTACTTATAAAGAAGTATCTGGTTTCATTCCTATGTCTCAGCTCGCAGATCATTTCGTAGAATCTGCTGAGGAATACATTGGCAAGACTCTTCCAGTAAGAGTAACAAGAGTAGATCAAAAGAGAAACAAGGCTGTCTTCTCACATAAGTCATTCCTTATGGAAGAAAAGAATAAGAAGATTGCTGAAATCTGGGATAAGCTCGCAGTTGGCGATGTAGTTGAAGGTAAAGTTATGAGATTCACTGAATACGGTGCATTCGTAGATATCGGTGGTATCGATGGTCTTCTTCATATCTCAGAAATTTCTTGGGGTAAACTTAAACATCCACAGGAAGCTCTTGAAATCGGCCAGTCTGTAAACGTTAAGATCCTTTCAATGAATGCTGAAAAAGGTAAGATTAGCCTTGGTCTTAAGCAGAATGCTCCAGAACCATGGACAGTTATCGACGAACAGTATCATGTAGGTGACGTTATCAGAGGTAAGGTTGTACAGATTAAAGAATACGGTGCATTCGTAGAATTAGCTCCTGGTCTTGATGGTCTCGTACACATTTCAGAAATTGCTTATAAGAGAGTTAACAAAGTTGCTGACGAATTAACAATTGGTCAGGAAGTTGAAGCTAAGATTCTTGAAATCGATAAGGAAAGAAAGAGAATTTCATTATCAATCAAGGAAACTCTTGAAAAGCCTGCAGAAGTTGTTGCTGCAGAAGAAGCTAAGGCTGCTGAAGCAGAAGCTGCTCCTGAAGAATAATTTAACAATAAAAATACCGAGTACAATGTACTCGGTATTTTTTATTCTTGTCATTGCGAACGTAGCGAAGCAATCAACGTATGTCATTGCGAGCGTAGCGAAGCAATCTAATCTTTGAAAATAATATCCCTAAGCTCTTCAATATTATCTGCAATAAACATAGGGCACTCTTTTAAAAGTGTTTCTTTAGATCTATATCCCCAGCTTACAGCAACTCCATCCATGTTTGCATTTTTTGAAACTTGAACATCAGGTTCTGAATCTCCAATATAAAGTGCTTCTTCTTTGCTAATCCCAAGCTTATCAAGAACATAATATATGCAATCTGGAGCTGGTTTAAGCTTCATGGAAAAAGTATCACCCAAAGCTATGTCAAATAAGTCTTTAAAATAGAAATCACATAAAGAAAGGACTCCTTTATGCGGCTTGCTTGACACAACAGCAAGTTTAATGCCTTTTTCTTTTAATTCTCTTAAAAGTTCTACGATTCCGGGGTAAGGTTTGGTTAAATCTTTGCCGTGAGTTTCATAGTAGGGCAAATAGTCATTAAAAAAGGTTTCAAAATCTTCTTCTGAAGTGCCTTCTGGAAGCATCATGTGAATCAGTTTTTTTGCGCCTCCGCCCATACCTCGCTGAATATCTTCAGGAGTTTTTAAGGAATAGCCGTATTTTTTAAGGAAAATATTGACGCAGTTATGTACGTCTACCGAGGTATCTAGTAAGGTACCATCCATGTCAAATATAATAGCTTTGTATTTCATAATACCTTATTATACCATATTTATGGTATAATTTATTATTAGGTATAAAAGGAGTACAACATGGAAGACAGATTTCATTTAAATTCGAATCCTAAAGAATATGAAAAGTTAAATGCTTTTATGTCTTACAATCGTATCGAAATTGCAGAAATTAATAACGATATGGTTTTGTTAAAGCATGTTATGGATAAAAATTCTGTTAATCTTAATGGCACTGCACATGGGGGCCTTTTAATGACAATGACAGATATCGCTGCCGGGACTTTAGTAAGAAAAAATGGAGACAACTGTGCAACAAGCAGTTTTACAATTAATTTCTTAAGACCAAGTACAAGTGGTACAATTTATTGCCGTGGCGAGTTTATTAAAAGAGGTAAACGTATTAATGTTATGCATACTTGGTGTTATGACGAAAATAATACTTTACTTTGTGATGCTGTTGTAAACATGTGCTTTATTGAATAATGAATGTATTTGCTATAGGTGATTTACATTTAGCTTTTTCC
>JAUNQK010000035.1 GCA_030536235.1 Bacillota bacterium | reverse complement strand
GCTGTTGGTGCTAAGGAAGTTTGGAAACTTTCTGAAGAAGTTATTAATGAACGTTTTGGTGTTCAGAGTGGTGAAGGCGCAGCTATTCTTTGCGCTGGTGATCCAACTGATGGAAACCTTGGTGGTGGATTCATTTACACAAACAAGGATACAGTTTCCGTTGGTATCGTAACAACACTTTCCGACATTGGTAGATCTCAAGTTTCAGTTCCAAAGATGGTAGAAAGATTCCATAATCACCCAATGGTAGAACCATATATCAAGGGTGGTGAATTAATCGAATATTCTGGCCACCTTGTAACAGAAGCTGGTTGGAGCATGATCCCAGAACTTTATAGAGATGGCGTACTCGTAGTAGGTGATGCTGCTGCATTCGTAATCAACCTTGGTTACACAGTACGTGGCATGGACTTCGCTATCGAATCCGGTAGACTCGCTGCAGAAGCTGTAAAGAGAGCTAAAGCTGTTGACAATTACTCAGCAGACACCCTTTCCTATTATAAAAAGCTCCTCGAAGAAAGCTTCGTATTTAGAGATATGAAGAAGTTCCAGGCATTCCCAGCACTCCTCGAAGAACACGCAATCTTTAATGAACTTCCACAGTTCGTTGGCGATGTATTCGATAGAATGATGGTTGTTAACAGCGAACCAAGTGGTGACCTTATCGTAGGTATCGCTAATGATTTCTGCGGCAGATTCACAATGGCTGGTATCGCAGACTTCGTATCAAAGTTGATGGGGGTACTCTAAAATGATGAAGAAATTAACAATTGACGACAAGCTCGGTCTTGATCTTTATAACACAGACGAGCATGAATCTCATATCGATGTAGATTTAAACTGCAAAGATGAAGAAGAAATCATGAAGTTAGTTCTTGCTTGCCCAGCAGAATGCTATAAGTATACTGATGGTCAATTCTCATTCAGCCACCTTGGTTGTCTTGAATGTGGAACATGCAGAGTTCTTTCTCATGATAAGATCGTTAAATCTTGGAATCACCCAATGGGAACAATTGGTGTTTCATTTAGGCAAGGTTAATCTGAACCGATAAGAATTCACACGTTAAAAGGCCTCCTGCGTCTCGCAGGAGGCCTTTTTTTTATACTATTAGGGTTTTTATACCATAAGATCTAATTAGAGCTTGTAGCAAACCTTTCCTGGGTTGAGGATAAGCTTAGGATCGAATACCTTCTTGATTTCCTGCTGGAGTCTGATGTTAACAGGACCAACATTATCCATGAGGTATTTAACCTTACCATAACCAATAGCGTGTTCGCCGGAAATCTGGCCATCGAGTTCTGTTGTCTTAGCATAGAGCTTTGTCATGAAGTCGTCAACCTGATCTTCGAATTCGCCCATTGGCATAGCGTCGTTAGCGCCCTTATGACCAGTTGTAGCATAAATGTGAAGGTTGCCATCACCAGCGTGACCGAACATCTTGAGTTCGAACTGATAATCAGCAGCGATCTGTTCACAGTAAAGTGTGAATTCAGCAACCTTTGTTACAGGAACTACTACGTCGCATTCGTCATAGTATTCAACCTGTTCTTCGATACCTTCAAGGAATGCAGAACGAGCAGCCCAAGCATCCTTAATCTTAGCTGGAGTATCAGCAACAAGAACGTCTAATGCGCCTGCTTCAAGAACAAGGTTTACGCCTTCTTCAAGATATGCAGCAAGTTCATCTTCGTTGTTAGCATCGAATGTTACGAGAAGATATGCACCGCATTCAACTCCTTCAACTGTTCTTGGGAATACAGCCTTGCCAAGGAATTCTTCTGAAGAAATAAGAATTGGTCTTTCGAAGAATTCAAGAGCCTGTGGGTTCATGTGGTTCTTCTTGAAGAGAGGAACTGTCTTAATAGCATCTACGAGGTTTTCATAAGGAACTACGAGAGAAGCTGTGCACTTTGGTGCAGGGATAAGCTTAAGTGTAATTTCTGTGATAACACCGAGAGTTCCTTCAGAACCGATAAGTAAGTTGATAAGAGAATAACCTGAAGATGTCTTTGATACTGGAGCACCAAGCTTAACAACTTCACCTGTTGGAAGTACAACTGTCATTGCGCGAACGTAATCTCTTGTTGAACCATATTTAACAGCTCTCATACCACCAGCGTTTGTTGATACGTTTCCGCCGAGTGTAGCAAATTTTTCACCTGGGTCTGGGCAATACATAAGTCCATGAGTAAGTGCATCCTGAGCAAGATCGTTAAGGAGAACGCCTGGCTGTACTCTTACAACTAAGTTATCGAAATCATATTCAATGATGTTCTTCATCTTCATTGTACAAATTACAACACCACCACAAACTGGTGTGCAGCCGCCTACAAGACCTGTACCAGCGCCACGAACTGTTACTGGAATATTATTTTCATAGCATGCTTTCATTACAGCTGCGATTTCTTCTGTGCTCTGAACGTCGATTGTAACATCAGGCATTTTTGAACCGTAAATAGGCATTTCGTCATGAGAATAATCAGGATTGATATCAGCACCTGTGATTACTCTTGTTCCGCAGATTTTCTTGAGTTCTTCTACGAATTCAGGTGTTACTTGATTATAAGCCATTTTTACCTCCTAAAAATTAAGCTTTACATATTGCGATAAAAAGGGAAGCGGGGAGCCCGTTTCCCTTTTTTAAGTATAACTACTTGTAGTTATTTTAGTGAACCCAAATTAGTAAAGTGGGAATGGGTTAGCACCAGCGAAGATAGCAACGCCTGTTACGAGGAGTACGCAAGCGCAGTAAATTAAGCAAGGCCAAATGTTTGTCTTGATAATTCTACCTTCCTGACCGAATGTACCTGTTGTAGCTGTAGCAGCAACAACGTTGTTTACGCAGATCATGTTACCAATAGCACCACCGTTGTTCTGGAGAGCGCAGATGAGAACCTGTGGTAATCCGAGGATTGTAGCAGTTTCGAACTGGAGGCCTTCGAACAGTGTGTTGGATACTGTGTTGGAACCAGACATGAATGCACCGAGTACACCGATGAGTGGGCTGAAGATTACGAATGCGTTACCAGCTAAATCAGCAATACCACGAGCCATTGTTGAGAGCATTGATACTGGCATGATTTCTGTGCCGCTGTAACGGTAAATGTTAACCATAGCGCAACCGAAGAGTAATGCGATTACGGCACCCTTAACCTGGTTAAGAGTATCCTTAATAGCTGTACCCATTTCTTCCTTCTTCATACCATGGATGAAGTATGTAAGGAATGCTGTGATAATGAATGGGCAAACACCAGGGTTGTTTAACCACTTCCACTGGAATGTAGCACCGGAAACTCCGAGGATATCTTTAATAATAATCTGGAGTCCAGGAGCTGGGTTTGAGTTGATAACTTCTTTGATTCCGAATGCTGGAATTCTGGAAATTACGAGCCATACAACGATGATGATGTATGGAGCCCAAGCCTTTACAAGGCCCATGTCGCTCTGCTTTGGTTCAGGAATTTCAACTGAAGCAAGCCAGTTCTTATCCCAGTTTTCTTTCTTAGGGAAGCTCCATACTTCTTTTGGAGTAAGGAACCTAGCCTTAGCAGCAAAGATAAGAACGAAGAGTGTGATGATAGCAGATGCAAGTGTTGGAAGGTCTGGTCCAAGGAATGTTGCAAGTGCAAGATAAATTACATCGAATACAACTGCAGTGAAGAGGCAGAAAGGAATCATTGGGAGAGCGTCCTTAAATGTGTGCTTTTCACCAAACATCTTAACGAGGATGCAGATTACAACAAAGTTGATAACGATACAACCTGTAGCCATACCGATTGCTGTCCACTTTGAGAATACCATTCTGAATCCTTCATAAGCAGCTGTTGGGTCCATACCTACAGAAGCAGCCTGGTTTTTGATGGAGTCACCAAGTACAGCCATAGCTGTGTTAGTTGGTGTACCTACACCACCGAAGCATACAGGTGTTGAGTTCTGAATTAATGCGCTGATTGCAGCAGCAAGTGGTGGGAAGCCCATGCTGATAAGCAGTGGAGCAGCCAGAGCAGCTGGTGTACCGAAACCTGCAGCACCTTCTACGAATGCGCCAAATGCGAAGCCGATGATAATAACGAGAACACGTGGGTCTGGGGAAACGCCGTTGAACATTCTGTTAATAGCAGCCATAGCACCTGACTGTTTCATTGTGTTCATGATCAGGATAGCACCGCATACGATGCAGATAACGTCCCAAGAAGAACCGAGGGAAGCGAGTGACCATGCTACAACATTTTTAATTGACATTTTCCATGTAACAAAACCAATAACGCATGCGAGAATCCATGAAAGTGGAAGAGCTCTCTTTGCTGGCCAGTTAAGGAAAACCATGAGAATAATTGTTACCAAAATAGGAATGGCAGCGATAATTGCGTACATAATTTCCTCCTAAAAAAATAATAAAAACACGTATGACTTTTATTATTTCTCCCACAAATAATAAAAGCTTTTTTAAATATATTTATATATATTTTCAGTTACTTTTATTATATGTAATAATCCTGTAATCTGCAAGAAAAAAAAGTGCTAAAAACCTTTATTTTTCAATGTATTTGCGATTTTTTTAACAATTAAAGAAAGTAGATTATTTATCAATCTAATCTCTTTCATTGAAAACAAAAGCTCTCGGGGTTTAATCCCGAGAGCTTAAGAATAAATGTAATTATTTTACATTATTTTGTGCTATCAGCTTTTGTGAGAAGGGCTTCCCAGTTGCGATCTACTTCTTTTTGTACAGCCTCGATCATCCATTCGTTGCCAGGCTTAAACATATGAGCAAATCTTCCCTGTGGTTTTAAGTATTCTTCTACAGGCTTCTTATCCTTTGGAATGTAGTTTACAATCCACTTGCCATCAATTACTTCATAGAGTGGCCATACGCATGTTTCAACAGCGAGCTTTGTCATTTCCATAAGCTTTTCTGCTGGATATCTCCATCCTCTTGGGCATGGTGCCATAACGTTGAGGAATGCTGCGCCTGGAGTGTAAATAGCCTTATGAGCCTTTTCATAGAAGTCTGAGAAGTTTCCGATGAATGTTGTTTGACCAACATATGCTACATTGTGAGCAGCAATGATTTCAGTAAGGTTCTTCTTGTTTTGCTGTTTTCCTGGAATAACTGAACCTGCCGGAGCAGTTGTTACATCAGCAAATCTTGGAGTAGAAGAAGCTCTCTGAATACCTGTGTTCATATAAGCTTCGTTATCGTAGCAAACATAAACGAGGTCGTGACCACGTTCCATTGCGCCGGAAAGTGACTGGAAACCGATATCATATGTACCACCGTCTCCGCCGAAAGCGATGAACTTATATGTGTCATCAATCTTACCACGTTTTTTAAGTGCTCTATATGCTGTTTCAGCTCCGGAAAGTGTAGCTGCTGCACATTCAAAAGCACTGTGGATATAGCTTTCAGTGAATGATGTGCAAGGATATGTGAATGTAGAAACTTCTACGCAACCTGTTGCGTTTGCAATTACGGCTTTGTCACCAGGTTCGAGTGCGCGGAGAACGCCACGCAGTGCAATAGGAGCACCGCAGCCTGCGCAAAGACGATGACCGCTTGTGAGGCGATCAGGCTTTTCCATTACTTCTTTAAAATTATAAGCCATTGTGATACCTCCTTATAAACCGCGAACACCAATATGGCGATACTTTTGACCAACATTGCCAGTCTTTAAGATTTCGTCAAGATTTGTGAATACTTCTTCAATAGTTTCTACGCTGACATCTCTGCCACCGATACCATAGATATAGTTAACTACCTTTGGAATATTTTCTTCACCGATTAATGATGTGCATACTTCTTCGAAGAGAGGACCACCATTAGCATTGAAGCTGTCTGCCTTATCCATAATAGCTACAACCTTAACGCCTTTAAG
Source organism: Bacillota bacterium (assembly GCA_030536235.1). Lineage (GTDB taxonomy): Bacteria > Bacillota > Clostridia > Peptostreptococcales > Anaerovoracaceae > UBA1764. The sequence goes on along the minus strand of JAUNQK010000035.1, from coordinate 4,226 downwards.
TGCTTCTACGATTTGTGCTGCAGGGAATGGACGGAATACTCTTAATTTAATAAGACCAACCTTTTTGCCTTCAGCTCTTAATCTCTTAACAGCTTCTTTTGCTGTTCCTGCAGAAGAACCGATGATCACGATAGCTTCTTCAGCATCGTCCATCATGTATTTTTCGATGAAATCATATTTACGTCCCGACATTTCGCCGAATTCCTTAAATACGTTTGCGATTACTTCTTTTGCATTTTCCATAGCAATAACCTGCTGATATTTATGCTCATAGTAATATGGCTGTGTATCATATGGGCCCATAGCTACAGGATGATCTGGGTGAAGCAGGTATTCTGCTGGCTTATATTCGCCTACGAATGCCTTAACCTTTTCATCTTCAAGAAGTTCAATGTTTTCGATTGCGTGGGATGTAATGAAACCATCCTGGCAAACCATAACAGGGAGCATTACATCTGGATGTTCGCCAATACGCATAGCCATGCACATATTGTCGTAAGCTTCCTGGTTATTTTCTGCATAAATCTGAATCCAACCAGCATCTCTTGCACCCATTGAATCTGAGTGGTCGTTGTTGATGTTAATTGGGCCAGAAAGTGTTCTATTTACGCAAGCAAGAGTAATTGGAAGTCTGCAAGATGCTGCGATGTAAAGCATTTCCCACATAAGAGCAAGTCCGCAAGATGATGTTGCTGTTACTGCTCTTGCACCTGCTGCTTCTGCACCGATGCAGCAAGACATAGCGCTGTGTTCGGATTCTACAGCTACGAATTCTGTATCAACCTCACCATTAGCAACATATGCTGAAAAGTATTGTGGAATTTCTGTTGATGGAGTAATAGGGAATGCACCCATTACATCAGGATTGATTTGTTTGAGGCAATAAGCAATAGCTTCGTTACCTGAAAGACGTTCACGAATAGACATTACTTGCCCTCCTTTCCAAATTCAATTGCATCAAATGGGCAAACATTTGCACAGATGCCGCAGCCTTTGCAATATTCAAGATCAAATTCACCGCGCTTGCCATCCTTAACAGGAATAGCTACATCAGGGCAAACAGGAACGCAAAGTAAACATTGTTTGCATTTATCTGCGATGAAAACAGGAGTTACTGTTCGCCATTCGCCGGTTTTGGTAAGACGTGCTGTACCAGATTCACCGATAACTCCGCCCGGAGTCATTTCGTAATACTTGCTCTGATCATTGATATCAGCAGCTTTTGTGTATGAATATCCTTTAATCACAGTCCTTTTACCTCCTCCATAGAACGCTTAAGAGCTACCATGTTTCCTTCAATTACTTGTGGCTTTGAGGCAAATTTGTGTTTATAAGAAGCTTCCATCTGCTGGATAAATGCATTCTCTTCAACTACCTGTGTAACTTTTACCATAGCTGCAAGCATAGGAGTGTTAGGGAAGTTCTTTCCGAGGGTTTCTTCAGAAATTCTTCTTGCATCGATTGTGCAAACCTTTCCCTTATAACCTTTAAGAAGAGGACGAAGCTCTTCTGGGTCTTTTGCTGAATTGATAACAATGGCACCGTCTTCTTTCAGCCCCTTTGTTACATCTACAGATTCGAGCAGAGATTCGTCAACAACTGCTACATAATCTGGATAATAAATGTTTGAGTGAACTGTGCAACGTTCATCACTGATACGGTTATATGCTGTAATAGGAGCACCCATTCTTTCTGGACCGTATTCAGGGAATCCTTGTACATATTTTCCTGTTACAAATGCAGCGTCGGCAAGAAGAAGAGATGCTGTCTTAGCACCTTGGCCACCACGGCCATGCCAACGGATTTCAACAATGTTTTTTGACATCAATTTACCCTTCCTTTCCAAATTAAAATAATACACTTTATATTAACATATTTAGGGCTGAAAAGGTTGTTAAATCAATAATTTCTTGAATATATCGTCAAATAGTGTAAAATTAAGGTAGTTTAGTATCGAGTAGTGAAAGGAGGCTTTATCCTATGGATAAGAAAATCGCATTAAAAATCCATGATATTGATAATGTCGCAACATTATTTGTGAACGGAATCGAAGCAGGCATGGATATTACAGTCAGAGATAAGAAAGGCAATGAAGAAGTTATTAAGTCTTTAGGCTCAATTCCTTATGGTCATAAAATTGCCGTAAGAGACATTCAAAAAGGCGAACTTATCATGAAATACGGCGAAGAAATTGGCGGCGCAACAGCTGACATTAAAAAGGGTGATTATGTTCATGATCACAATGTTGAAAGTCTTCGTGGCCGTGGCGATTTATAGGAGGTAACAGATATGGAATTCATGGGATATCGCAGAGCCAACGGTAAAGTCGGTTCAAGAAACCTTGTAGCAGTTATTCCAAGTGTAGTTTGTGCTAACGATGTATCAGAAGCTATTGTAAATCAAGTTAGCGGAACACGTGGGCTATTTCATCATCAGGGATGCTGCCAGCTCCCTCCTGATCTTGTAAGAGTAACAGATACACTTTGCAGCCTTGGCTCAAGCCCTAACGTAGGTGCTGCTCTTATTGTAAGCCTTGGTTGTGAAGGAACAGATCATGAGCGTCTTGCTGAAACAATCGCTAAAACCGGAAAACCAGTAGAAATTATTCATATTCAAGAGCTTGGCGGTGCTTCAAGAGCAATTCAAGAAGGTACCGACCTTGCACAAAAGCTTGTTCAAAAAATTGCAGATCAACAAAGAGAAGCTTGCGACATGTCCGAAGTAGTTATGAGTATTAAGTGCGGCGGCTCAGATGCAACATCTGGTCTTGCTTCAAACTGCGTAATCGGTTATGTTGCAGATAAGATTGTTGATTTAGGCGGAACAGTAGTATTCGGTGAAACAACAGAATTTATCGGTGCAGAACACATTCTTGCAAGAAGAGCTGTAAACGAACAGGTTGGACAAAAGATTCTTGATATTGTTGCACAGATGGAAGGTCGTGCAAAATCACTTGGTTGCGACATGAGAAAAGGCCAGCCAACACCTGGCAACATGGCTGGTGGTCTTACAACAATCGAAGAAAAGTCATTAGGTGCTATCGTTAAATCCGGAACAAAGCCTATTCAGGGTGTTTTAGATTATCCTCAGATGATCACAAATGAAAAGGGCCTTTGGATTAAGGATACTCCGGGCAGAGAACCTGAAATTCTTACAGGTATGGCTGCAACAGGTGCACAGTTCATGTTCTTCTCAACAGGCCGTGGTGCTCCACAGGGTTACCCAATTATGCCTGTAGTTAAGATCTGCGGCAATGTTAATACATATGAAAGAATGCAGCACGATATGGATATCAATGCTGGTCTTATCATCGAAGGTAAGAAGAGTATTGAAGAAGTTGGTGAAGAAGCATTTGCAATGGCTGTTAAGGTTCTTAATGGCGGAATGTCTAAGAACGAAGCTATTCACTATTACAGCTCAATTGATATTCATTGCCTTGGTCCTGTAATTTAATTCACTTGTTTTTAATCACTATTTCTTTTATTAAAGGATATTTATATGCAGATAAAGCCAATGAAAAAATATGATGATATTTCAACAGCTCCGTTGAAATTTCACAAGTTATATAAATATATAATGCCACTTCTTGGGGCAAATGCTTTAGCAAATCTCGTTTTAGGAATCAAGATGAATGGCTTTGCTAATACTGCCACAACCATAGATTATATTTATGATGTCTTAATTCTTGGATGTGTTGTGTTTGGTGTTTATGGGTCTTTGTATTGGAAGCCTATTGGCTGGTACGGTATTATGGGGCTTCAGGTTTTCCAAATTGCATATGCAGTGCTTGCTTATGTAATGCTCTCGGTTACCGATAATCTTCCTGATAAGATGCTTCAGCAAATGGCGTTAAAGGTTATTCTTCCGATTCTGATAGGAATATATTATTTTAATCGCAAAGGAGTATTCTTTAATACGACGGTGCAAAAAGCTCCAAAGAAAACGGCTGATTCTTCAGAGATAATCGATGTCGACGATTATGAAGAAATTGAAGACGAAGAAGAAGTTGAAGAAGAGTTTGAAGAAATAGAAGAATAAAAAAATAAGCGGTGATGCAAATGCATCACCGCTTTTAAGTATGACGGGCATGCCATCAGTCTGTGGTGAAAGTCCACAAGGGGCGTAGTTGCCGATGAACCCGAAAGCGAATTGCAAGGTTCACATCGTGAGGTGTGGGCGAGAAGAAGCAATAGCGAAATCGTAGCCTGACGAATAGAAACCTAATA
>JAUNQK010000034.1 GCA_030536235.1 Bacillota bacterium | reverse complement strand
AGATCATGTTACGTACTGTTTCTTTTCTGATTGCGTACATAACTGAAGCAACATCTTTTGCGAGATCAAAGTCAACTTCTGGATACTTTTCTGCGAAGTATTCTTGAGCTTCTTGATCGAGCTTTTCCATGTTATCAAGTCTTTCCTGTTTGTCGTAAACTTGAATTGCTTCTCTATACTTCTTACCAAATACTTCTTTGCATTCAGCTTCGATATCTGCATTTGGATGATATAATTCAATTTCAAGCTTTGGCTTACCAACTTCTTTAACAACTTCTTTAATGAATTGGCATACCTTCTTGATTTCTTCATGTGCAAACATGATAGCATCGAGCATTTCCATTTCTGGAACTTCTTGTGCACCAGCTTCTACCATCATGATGGCTTCTTCTGTACCAGCAACATACATGCTGATATCGCTCTGTTCTCTTTCTGCAAGAGTTGGATTGATGATGAATCTTCCATCTACTCTACCAACGAGAACTGCAGCTGTTGGGCCATCCCATGGAATATCTGAAATTGCAATTGCAACTGAGCTTCCGATCATAGCACAAATTTCACTGCTGTGATCAAGATCATTACTCATAACTGTTGCAACGATTTGAACATCATTGAAAAATCCCTTTGGGAACAGCGGACGAAGTGGTCTGTCCATAAGTCTTGAACGAAGAATTGCGTTGTCTGAAAGCTTTCCTTCTCTTCTTAAGAAGCCACCAGGAATCTTTCCTACTGCGTACATCTTTTCTTCGTAATCACATGAAAGTGGGAAAAAGTCAATTCCAGGACGCTGAGTTTTGCTCATGCATGCTGTGCAGTTAACTACAGTGTCACCATACTTAACCATTACTTGACCGTTTGCTTGTTCGCAAACTTTTCCGATTTCAAGCTCTAAAAGTTTTCCACCAAGAGCTGTTCTGAAAGTTCTGTAATCTGTAAATCTACCCATTATTCTTTACTACCTTACTCTTTCCATAACTACCATAACATATAATAGAAGGCTGAGCCCCTGCCCAGCCTTCTGTATTAACCTTATTATTTTCTTAAGTTAAGACGAGCGATTAAGTTTCTGTAACGTTCGATGTCTGTTTCCTTAAGATAAGCTAAGAGATTTCTTCTGTGACCAACCATCTTTAAAAGACCACGTCTGCTGTGGTTATCCTTTGCATGAGTCTTAAGATGTTCGTTTAATTCGTTGATTCTGTAAGTAAGAATAGCAACCTGTACTTCTGGGGAACCTGTATCGCCAGGCTTTGTAGCATATTCTTTGATAATCTCTTGTTTCTTTTCTGTTGTAATCATTTTATTTCTCCTTTACTAAATATACGCCATTTTCCGAGTATAGGTTGGAGTTTCCACATACACAGAAATGGTAAAATTTCAACAACATATTTTACCACGTAAGCATTGTTAATTCAACTATTTTACAATACTTTTGGAAAAAATTCCTAGTCAATTTTATGATAATTTTTTGCTGCTAAACAGTCGGAATCTATCTGTTTTGCCAGAATTTCCATGTTTTCAAAGCGCTGTTCTGCTCTATGCATCTTCAAAAAATCAACTTTTATAGGCATTCCATAGGCATTTTCTGTAAAATTAAAGATATGAGTCTCTGCATTTTTAGCAAAAGTACCAATTGTAGGCTTATTTCCTACATTTGTAATGCTTGGATAAAGTTTATCCCCAACATAAGTTCTTGTAAAATATACCCCGTTTGCCGGAAGCGCCATAGAGCTATCGAGGTTGAGATTTACTGTCGGGAAGCCCATTTTTCGGCCGTTATGTTCGCCTTCAATAACTGTACCATAAATCATATATACTCTTCCGGTATAAGATAAATAGCTCTCAACATCGCCTTTTTCAATGCAGCCTCTAATAAGCGTGCTCGAAACAGTAATGCCATCTACTTGTACTGGTTCAATAATTGTAGCTTCGTAGTCATATATTTTTCCAAAGGCTTTAAGATCTTCATGATTTCCGCTAGCTTTATATCCAAAAGTAAAATTAAACCCGCAAACCGTATGTTTAACATGCAGTTTAGTCACAAGAAGATCTTTTACAAATTCCTCAGGGCTCATAGATCTAACATCAGCAAAATCTATGCTGAATAAATAATCAACCCCCATCGCCTCTAAAATTTCAGCCTTATCATCAAAATTTAAAATTGTTTTTGTGATAACGCTGCCACTCATTACGTTAATTGGATGTTCTGTAAAAGTAAAAACTGCAGCTTTTAATCCTTTTTCCTTTGCCAATTTTACAGCTGTGCTGATTAATTCTTGGTGCCCTCTATGAACTCCATCAAAATTTCCAAGCGCACATACTACTTCGTCTGTCGTATTAATTTCGTTTATTGATTTAAAAATCTTCATTGAATACCTTATCTAGCTTGCCATTCTTTAAAACAGCAATTAATTTTTCATTATTATAAACTGCAACAATCTTTTCTAATTTAGAAATGCCCGGAATATGTTTCTTGTATTCAGGGTTTCCATTTTTAAGTAAACGTGCTGCATTATCATCAACATCAATTCTTTGGTAAGCATTCATCGCCTTATCAATTGGCAACAATAAATTTGAAAGCTCTTGCTCTTTTACTATTTCAAGAATAACTGCATCATCAAGAGTAAAACCGCAAGTCGATGTTCGAACAAGACTTGTCATAATTGCATTTGTCCCAAGCGCAATTCCAAGGTCACTGCAAATAGTTCTAACATAAGTGCCGCGACTGCATTCAATTTCTAAAACTCCATCTTTTCCATCAAAAGATTTAAGTTCAATTCTAAAAATATGAATTCTATTTGGTTTTCTTTCTACAACCTGGCCTTGCCTTGCTAAGTCGTATAATTTTTGTCCATTAACCTTTTTAGCAGAATACATTGGCGGTATCTGATCTATATCACCAAGAAAATTTTTTAATTTTTCTTCTACTAATTCTTTTGTGATTTCTGTTTTAATTTCAGTTTCTTTAACATCGCCCCAAATATCTTCTGTATCAGAGCTAAAACCAAGTCTAAAACCTGCAACGTAGGTTTTGCTACACTCGTCCATATATTCAATTAAACGAGTAGCTTTGCCAATGCAAATAGGTAAAACCCCTGTTGCGTTTGGGTCTAAGGTTCCAGTATGGCCTACACGTTTTTCCTTAGCAATTTTTCTTACAATTGCACAGCAATCCATTGATGTAAAACTTGCAGGTTTATTTAAAACTAAAATTCCATTCATTAAAGAACTGTTACTATTTCTTTCTTAATTAATTCAAATGCTTCTTCAAAAGGCATATTTAATGTACATGCCGCTGCTGGTTTATGACCGCCTCCGCCATATTTACGGGCAATACCAGATACATCTTGGCCATTTTTAGATCTAAGGCTAACCTTAAATACTGAAGGCTCTTTTTCTTTTAATATTGCAGCTACTTCAACGCCTTTAATTGCGCGAAGTGAATCTATAGCATTTTCTGTATATGAATATGGGGCTTCAAGTTTATTCCAATAATCATATCTAACATATGATACGATAGCTTGTCCATTTGCTAAGAATTCGGCATTATTTATAGCACTTGTTTCAATTTGCACCTGTTTTAAAGGCTTATTATCATAAACCAAATTGCAAATTCTTACGTGATCTACACCGTATTCATAAAGGTCGGCAACTGCTCTAAGCGTAGATGCACCTGCGCTGCTATACTTAAAGTTTCCGGTATCAGTAAGAATTGCTGTATACAAAGCTTCAGCTATTTCTTTATCGATTGAAACATTAAGTTCTTTAATAAAGTCAAAAACAAGCATTGCTGCTGCTGAAGCTTTTGGGTCTCTTACAATTACCTCTGCGAAATTATTCTCACCTGGGTGATGATCAATGCAAACATGTGATTTGCAATTATTCCAAACATCCATTCTATTTTCGATTCTTGTATTATCGCTGCAATCAACTGCAAAGGCTAACGAATTTTCAAAACCGCAAGGAAGTACAGTTGCAAATACTTCATGATCTAAAAAACCAACATATTCTGGAACAGCTTCATCGCCAAGAACAACTACATTCTTGCCAATTTTTTTCAATGCCAAAGCAAGAGCCTTAGCACTTCCAACGCTGTCGCCATCCATGTTGGTATGCGGAAAAATAATTACATTATTATATTTATTAATTTCTGATATGATTTGTTCAAACATTACTTCTTTAAACCATCAAGAATCTTATCCATCTTCATTCCATATTCAAACGATTCATCAAAACTAAATCTTAATTCCGGAATGTGACGAACCTTTACTGCTTTTCCAATCTCTGTTCTAATAAACCCTGCAGATTTTTTTAAAGCTTCAAGAACTTCCTTTTTATCTTCTGCTGTAGTTTCTTTGCCCGGAGTAAATGAGAGAACAGTAATATACAGTGTTGCATAGCTTCCATCTCTTGAAACATCAACACTATTAATTCCAATCATTCTATTTTGAAAAGCAGGGTCTTTCAATTCACCGCGTACTAACATATCTGAAAGTACGCGCTGAATTTCGCTACCAAGCATATTAGGTCTATATGATCTTCCCATTAAGCTTTCTTAACCTCTTGAATTTCAAATGCTTCGATTACGTCGCCAACCTTGATATCGTTATATTTTTCAATACCAATACCACATTCGAACCCGGTTGCAACTTCTTTTGCATCATCTTTAAATCTCTTCAGTGAACCAACTTCGCCTTCGTGAATTACAACACCTTCACGAACAAGTCTAAGCTTAGCATTTCTTGTAATCTTACCACTGATTACATATGCACCTGCAATTAAGCCAACATTTGGAACCTTGAAAGTATCACGAACTTCTGCAGAACCAAGTACAACTTCTTTGAATTCAGGATTAAGCATACCCTTAAGAGCAGCCTCAATATCTTCAATGATTTCGTAAATAATTCTATATGTTCTGATTTCAACCTTAGCATTGTCTGCTTGAGTTTGAACTGCGGCACTTGGACGAACATTGAAGCCGATGATTACAGCATTAGATGTGCTTGCAAGCATAACATCGGATTCATTGATTGCGCCAACACCTGTATGGATAATATTAACCTTAGCATCTTCATTGCGAAGCTTTTCAAGTGATTGTTCGAGAGCTCCAACAGAACCCTGAACATCGGCCTTAAGAATAAGGTTAAGTTCTTTGATGTCACCTTCTTCAAGTTGGCTAAAGAGCTTTTCAAGAGATACAGCACTTGATTTAGCCAGTACTTCTTGTCTAAGTTTTTCTTTACGTCTTTCAGCGATTTCTCTTGCTGTCTTATCATCTTTAACAACATAGAATTCATCACCTGCTTCTGGAACCTCTGTTAAACCTGTAATTTCTACAGCTCTACTTGGGCCAGCCTTTTTAATTGGTTCACCCTTCCAGTTATTCATTACTCTGATACGACCTGATGCAGTACCAACTACAAGAGCTTGACCAGCCTGAATTGTACCTCTTGTGACAAGAAGTGAAGCAACAGGGCCTCTTGCCTTATCAAGCTTAGCTTCGATAACAGTACCTTGTGCAAGTCTATTAGGGTTAGCTTTAAGTTCAAGCATTTCTGCCTGAAGTAAAATCATTTCAAGTAACTTATCAATTCCCATGCCAGTCTTAGCAGAAACAGGAACACAAATTACATCTCCGCCCCAATCTTCTACTAATACACCATTGTCTGCTAAGTCTTTCTTAACGAGATCAGGATTTGCTGCAGGCTTATCCATCTTATTAATTGCAACAATAATAGGAACGTTTGCAGCTTTTGCGTGAGAAATAGATTCAATTGTTTGTGGTTTTACAGAGTCATCAGCTGCAACTACAAGTACAGCGATATCTGTAATGTAAGCACCTCTTGCACGCATTGCAGTAAATGCTTCGTGACCAGGAGTATCTAAGAATACAATCTTTTGTCCATTATAATCTACTTCTGATGCACCGATGTGCTGAGTGATTCCGCCAGCTTCGCCAGCAGTTACATTTGTGCTTCTAATTGCATCAAGAATAGAAGTCTTACCATGGTCTACATGGCCCATAACTGTAATAACAGGTGGACGTGACATTAAATCAGATTCTCTATCTGCTTCAAGGTTAAGACCTTCTTCTTTTTGTTCTTCGTTAACTTTTGCAACAGCAACATTAACACCGAGTTCCATACCAAGAAGAACTGCTGTTTCTTCATCAAGGTTTTGGTTAATATTAGCCATAATACCCATCTTCATTAATGCCATAATAGCTTCTGAAGTTGTCTTTTCAACTTGTTCGCAGAAACCTGCAAGTGTAATAGGTACCTGAATAATTACGCTGCCAGCTTCAACAGTTGCTTCGAAAGCTTCCATTTCGTCAACTTCTTCAACCTTTTCTTTGTACTTGCTGTGCTTGTTCTTATTCTTTCTTTCAAGATCTGAAGGCATAACGTCTAAATAATCACGTTTGTCTTTCTTATCTTTATCTTTTCTACGTTTGTCGTTAGCAGGTGTAGGAGCTGCTGTAAATGCTACAACCTTATCGCCCTTTCCTCTTTGAACGTCGTTCTTCTTTCTTGGAGCCTTATCAGCTGGTTCGTCTTTCTTTCTACCAACGAATTCCTTAGGCTTCTTCTTTTCCTTTGGAGCTTCTTTCTTTTGAACAGGAGCTTCTCTTCTTACAATATTAGTTGGCTTTTCAACTTTTTGTTGTGAAGCGTCGCCAGCCTTAGAAATAATCTTGATACCGATTTCGGGAGCATAATCAATAGCAGGTTCTTCCTTTTTAACTTCAACTGGTTTAGTTTCTTTCACAACTTCTTGCACTGGCTGAGCAACCGGAGCTTTTTTGATTTCTGGCACTTCAACTACAGGCACCACCTTTTCTTCTGGTACTACCTCTTCTACCTTTTTCTTTTGAGGAACAGCATTCTTAGGCATTGCTTTTCCCATTGCTGATTTTGGCATAGCTTTTCCTACAGGAACCTTAGTAACAGGTTTCTTAGCTGTTGTTGTAGCTGTTTCTGCAGGTTTTTTAGCAGCCGTCTTCTTAGGGGCTGCAGCCTTTTTACTCTTTGCTGCCTGTGCTTCGATTATTGCTTTGTCTACTGCTCGAATTTGAACCTTAGATGCGCCAGCATCCTGTGTTGATGCCTTTGAAGCATCAGCCTTTACGATCTTTGTTTCAGCCATTTTCTCTTTTGTTGGCATTAAGTAAATCCTCCCGATTTATTCTTTTTTTCTTAATGGCCAGCTCTATGCAAGCCTGGTTATTACAAATATATTTACCTCTGCCAGAACCTTGAATACTAAATCTCAAAAGTTCGTCTTTAGGTTTTGACTGCATGCAAGCGATGCAGCGTCTTCTTGGAACAAAATTATCCATTAGTTTAATGCAGCCTTGATAACTTCAATCATCTCTGCGTTCTTTAAAGTCTTATCTAATTCGATATTGTTATCTTCTGCAAATGCAATCAGATCTGCTTTCTTCATCTTGCTAAATGCAGGCATAGCATCAATTGAAGCTGAAGCTTCATCGCTAATATCAGCAACTGCAGCATCTTCAATTGAATCAAGACCACCCATTTCTTCGAACTGTGAATGACTCTTAATATCAATCTTCCATGAGCAAAGTCTTGCAGCAAGTCTTACATTCTGGCCTTCCTTACCAATTGCAAGTGATAATTGATAATCAGGAACAACTACGCATGCAGATTTTTCTGCTTCATTAATTAATACCATTTCTACCTTTGATGGGCTTAATGCTGATGAGATTAATTTACCTGGTTCTTCACTCCAAGCAATGATATCAATCTTTTCTCCTCCAAGTTCATCAACAACAGCCTGAACTCTTTGTCCTCTTGGGCCAACGCAAGCACCAACTGGGTCTACATTTTCATCATATGTGCATACAGCAATCTTTGTACGGCTTCCAGGTTCACGAGAGATGCTCTTAATTTCTACTGTTCCATCTTGAATTTCAGGAACTTCTAATTCGAATAATCTCTTTACAAGACCAGGATGTGTACGTGATAAGAATACCTGAGGGCCCTTAGTTGTTTTCTTAACGTCCATTACGTAAACTTTGAGTCTCTGCTGTGCTCTATAGTGTTCACCCGGAATTTGTTCGTTAGCAGCAAGAATACCTTCTGCTCTGCCCATGTTGATATAAATAACTTCATTGGCAACTCTTTGAACAATACCTGTAACAACTTCAGTTTGACGACCTACATAATCGTCGTAGATCATTCCTCTTTCTGTTTCTCTTATTCTCTGAACAACTACTTGCTTTGCAGTTTGTGCAGCAATTCTTCCGAAATCTTTTGGAGTAACTTGATATTCAATAACATCACCAAGTTCATATTCAGGGTCAACTTCCTGAGCTTCTTCTAATGAACACTGTGAAAATTCGTCTTCAACCTCTTCAACGATATCACGTCTCATATAAACATTGATATCACCTGTTTCACGATCAATTTCTACACGAACATTTTGTGATGTACCATAGTTCTTTTTATAAGCTGAAACCAATGCTGATTCGATAGCATCAATAAGAACATCTTTTGAGATAGCTTTTTCTCTTTCGAGCTCTTCAATGGCTTCAATAAAATCCTTGTTCATTTTCTTTCTCCTTCTAGAAAACTACTGTTAAATTTATCTTTGCTACACTACTCATTGGCAGTGAAAGATTTTCCGAATCTACTGTAAGTGTTAAGATATCATTTTCAACACCAACCAGAATTCCGCTAATTTCTTTTTTCTTTTCGATAGCTTTATATAGCTTTACATCGACCATCTGGCCAGCAAAACGTTTAAAGTCTTTTTCGCTTACGAGAAGCCTATCAAGCCCTGGGGAACTTACCTCTAAATAATAATTCTGCTCGATTGGGTCGTTTTTATCCAATTTTTCTGATAAAAAACGGCTAACCTTTTCACAGTCTTCGGTACCCATACTTACGTATTCACCATTTTCCAGTTTATCAACGAAAACTCGCAGATACCAGGTGTCTGCCTCTTTTACAAATTCCGACCTTGATAATTCATAAGAATCAAGTTCAGACATCCAAAGGGCTATTAAATCGTTTACTTTTGCCATAAATTAGCTTACCTAAATAAATAATAAAGAGCTGGCCTTGAGCCAACTCTTAGAAATAACGTATACATATATTATACTACCATTGCGCCTCTTGAAAATCAAGGAAAATTTTGCTATATTTAATAGGTTAAGGAAGATATATTTAGGAGATATATTATTGATATGAAAATCGCAATTTTAACAAGTGGCGGAGATGCTCCGGGCATGAATGCCGCTATTAGATCTGTTACAAGATGTGCCCTTACAAAAGGCATGACGGTATACGGTATCCAGCGTGGTTTTGCAGGTCTTTTAGATGGGGAATTCCATGAATTAACCTTTAATTCTGTATCTGACAAGCTTCAGCGCGGAGGTACTTTCCTTCAAACTGCAAGATGTGCAGAATTTAGAACTATCGAAGGCCAAAAACGTGGCGCCCAAATGCTCAAAACTTTCGGAATCGACTATTTAGTTGTAATCGGTGGTGACGGATCTCTTACAGGCGGTCTTTCTGTTTCTAAGCTTGGAATTCCAGTTATGGGTATTCCGGGAACAATCGATAATGATTTAGGATACACAGACTTCACCATTGGCTTTGATACAGCAGTAAATACTGTTCTTGATTGTATTTCCAAAATCAGAGATACAAGCTCTTCACATGAAAGAACGACTATTATCGAAGTTATGGGTAGACACTGCGGTGATATCGCCCTTTATGCCGGAATGGCCGGTGGTGCAGAAGCAGTTCTTATTCCGGAAATAGATTATGATATCAATGATATTTGCCAAAGAATCATCCTTGGAAGAAATAGAGGCAAGGTTCATAACGTTCTTATTAAAGCCGAAGGCACTGAAATGAAGTCTGATGAACTTGCCGCTCTGATTGAAGAACGAACAGGAGTTGAAGCAAGAGCTGTTATCTTAGCTTATTTGCAGCGCGGAGGCTCGCCTACTGCTCGCGATAGAATGCTTGCAACAAGATGCGGAGAAAAAGCCGTTCAATTAATCGAACAAGGCAGCGATTCTCGTGCAATTGGTTGCGCTGGCAATGAAATTATTCACTATCCACTTGAAGAAGCACTTCAAATGAAGCGTGAATTTAATAAAGATTTATACGATCTTGCAGTAATATTATCTTAGTTTTGGAGGCAAAAATGAGCGAATTAAAAGGCGCATGTATTATTGGCCAGTCAGGTGGCCCAACTTCTGTAATTAACGCATCAATTCAAGGTGCGATTCAAGCTGCTTTAAACGCAGAATGCATCACAAAAGTATATGGTGCTGCACATGGCATTAAAGGTGTTCTTGATGATATTTTATATATCATGGACGAAGAAGATGCAAAAGAAATCGATTATCTTCAGTACACACCATCAGCTGCTCTTGGTTCATGCAGATATAAACTTGCCGATCCAGACGTAGACGATACAGATTACAAGAGAATTCTTGAAATCTTTAAGAAATATGACGTTCGCTATTTCTTCTATAATGGCGGAAACGATTCAATGGATACTTGCTCAAAGATTTC